>DASYJZ010000533.1:0-17592 GCA_035995965.1 Longimicrobium sp.
GAGAGACTGGGAGCCCCGGCGCGCGTTCGCGCCGGGGCTCCCGTCCGTGCGAGTGCGGCGGTACGGGGGGTGCAGGGGCGCGCTTCGACCGCGCCCGAGGTCCACCGGAGCGGCATTCACCCCCCGAGGCAGGGTCGTTGACGCAAGCTCGAACCACGCACCGACCCCTGGTGCTGGTGGCGATGGTGCTCGGCGCGTTCATGGGGGCCATCGAGGCCACCATCGTCGCCACGGCGCTCCCCAGCATCGCCGCCGAGATCGGCGGGTTCTCGCTCTATAGCTGGGTGTTCTCCTCGTTCCTGCTGATGCAGGCGGTCTCCATCCCCATCTTCGGCAAGGTGTCGGACCTGATGGGGAGGAAGCCCGCCTTCATCACCGGCGTGGGGATCTTCCTGGTCGGCTCGGTGCTCTGCGGCTTCGCGCCGACGATGGGGTGGCTGGTGGCCTTCCGCTTCGTGCAGGGGATCGGCGCGGGGGCGGTGCAGCCGATCGTAGTCACCCTGGCCGGCGACCTGTATCCGCTGGAGGAGCGGGGGCGGGTGCAGGGCTACCTCTCCAGCGTCTGGGGCTTCTCGTCCATCGTGGGGCCGCTGGCGGGCGGGCTGATCGTCCACCAGTTCGCCTGGCCGTGGATCTTCTGGATGAACGTGCCCTTCGGCGTGGTCGCCGTGGTCCTGATCGCGCTCTACCTGCACGAGGACGTGGGCGCCGAGGAGCGGAGCGTGGACTACCCGGGCGCGCTGTTCCTGCTGGCGGCGCTGGGCCCGCTGATGCTGGCGCTAACGCAGGCGAGCAGCTGGGGCGCCCCCGCGGCGGCCGGGCTGCTCGCGGTGTCCGCCGCCGCGTTCGTGCTCTTCGTGCGCCAGGAGCGGCGCGCGGTCGACCCGCTGATGCACCTGGAGCTCTGGGCGAGCCCGCTGATCCGCAACGCGAACCTGGCCACGCTCACCACGGGGGTGATGATGATCGGCGTCATCACCTTCCTCCCCACCTACGTGCAGGGCGTGCTGCGGGGCTCGGCGGTGCTGGCGGGGTTCACCCTGTCGGCGATGACGCTGGGGTGGCCGATCGCCTCGTTCGCGGCCGGCAGCCTGATCGCGTCGCGCGGGGTGCGGGGGATGGTGCGGCTGGGGGCGCTCGCCGCGTTCGCGGGCGCGCTGGTCGTGGCGCTGCTGGCGGAGCGCGGCCCGCTGGCGGCGGGGATCGGCTCGTTCGTGCTGGGGGTGGGGCTGGGTTTCCTGGGGACGTCGTTCGTGGTCGCCATCCAGACCAGCGTGGAGTGGCGCCAGCGCGGCGTGGCGACCGCCACCAACCTGCTGATGCGCATCCTGGGCAACGCGCTGGGCGCCGCACTCTTCGGCGGGGTGCTCAACTACCAGTTGGGCCGCTACCTGCGCCGCAGCGGCCTGGAGGGGCGCGTCTCCATCGACAGCATCCAGGCGCTGATGGGCGATGCGTCGGCGCGCGCGGACCGCCTGGCCGCCCCCGTCCTCGCGGCGCTCCGCACGGGGCTGTCGGAGAGCCTGCACCTGGTGTTCTGGGGGATCGTGCTGATGGGGATCGTGACGCTGGTGATCGCGTGGCGGGTGCCGGAGATGGAAAAAGGACCAGGGAAGAGCTGAGCCCCCCGGTCCCGCGTGCCCCTGCGTGAGACCTGCCGTCATCCGTCCTCTGGCGCTCCTCTGGCGCAACCGCGGAAACGTGCGATTATTCTCCACCTTCCGTTTTGCTCCCGCCGCACCCCTCCCTCCCGCGACGCCGCCATGCCCCCCAGGCTCCCCCAGAACGCCATCCTGCGCGATCAGATCCTCCGCGAGGCGGTGGAGATGATTCGCTACGCCTTCGCATCGGGGAAGAGCGTCCCCACCGGCGTGGTCGACACGGTCGAGCAGTACGAGTCGCACCCGCGGGACGCGCCGCCGCTCGCCCCCTCGCCGCTGGTGCTGGCCCATTCGCGGCTGGTCAAGATCGTGGCCCCCGCCACTCCGCGCGCCATCGAGATCCTGGCCGACGGGAACGGCGCGAGCCGCTTCGCCTTCCTGGGCCCCGTCGCCCTGGTGCGCCAGCTCATGCTGGTCGCGATCGGCTGCATGCTGGCGTTCGTGCTCATCGGCCTCTTCGAGGCGACCGGCACGACCACCGTGACCTTCGTCAACGCTTGGGGATGGACGCTGCTGCTCAACCAGGCTTGGTGGCTCGCCGCCGCCGGCGTGGGCGCCTCGTTCGCCATACTCTTCCAGGTGAACGAGTACATCGGGAAGTCCAACTACAACCCCAGGTACGCTCCCACCTACTGGGTCAAGTTCCTGCTGGGCCTGATGGCCGGCTACATCCTGGTGGCGCTCCTCCCGTTCGACCTCCAGCGCCAGGGAACGGGAGTCCAGCTGATGCAGCCGGCCATCGCCATGCTGGGCGGCTACTCGGCGTCGGCCGTCTACCGCATCCTCACCCGCCTGGTGGAGGCGGTGGAGACGATCTTCCGCGGCAACGCCCGGGAGGTGATCGCCGAGCGCGAGCAGGCGGCCGCCGCCCGCGCCTCCGAGGAGGCCTCTCGCGGCCGGGTGCGGCTGGCGGCGCGGCTGGTGGACGTGCAGCGCCAGCTCGCCGCCGGCGCCGCCAACGACGAGGTGTCCGCCACCATCCGCGACATCATGGCCTCGCTGATCCCCGAGCTGGCCGAGGCGGAGCAGCCGCCGGCCGCCGCCCCGCAGGCGCCGACTCCCGCCGCGATTACCGTCGCCGCCACCCCGCAGGCCCTCGTCGCCGCCGCGGGGAGGGCGCCGCGGAAGCCGGCCAGGGACGAGGCGGCGGCAGGCTGATCCCCCCGTCGCGGCGTGCTCCGACGCTGCGTCTGCCGTGATCGGAGACCGTTCGTTCGCCACCGGCGGTCACGCGGGGAGATCCTGGGGATGAAACCAACAAGCAATCTCACCCGGAGAACGAGAGGACCAGAGAACAGCGTCGCCGTTCCTCTGGTCCTCTCGTCCTCCGGGCGAGATTGCTGTTTCAGCCGTTCGAGCCGGCGGCGTCGGCGTTCGCCCAGGGGTCGCGGGTAAGCCAGCGGCTGTCGAGCGGGGAGAAGAGGAACACCATCCCCCCATTGCCGATCTTGGGGAGGAGCCGCCACGCGCGCGCCGGCTCGATCGCCGGGCAGCCCTCGCTGCGGCCGGCCTTGCCGCTCGTCACGTACGGCGCGCCGTGCACCACCACCCCGCGCTTGCGGGCCGCGCTGTTGAACACGCCCGAGAGCCCGGTGAGCCGCAGCCCGATGGAGCGGTAGAGCCGGCCGCCGGTGTGGCCGCTGAACGCGTAGGTCTCCTGCGCGAGGAAGAGGCCCAGCGACGAGGTGTTGCTCCCGTTGCTGTTGGAGAACCGCGTCGGCACCGCGTCGTTCCCGCCGGAGCCGCGGCCGTGGGCCACGGTGAAGGGCCCGTCCACCACCTTCAGCGCGGACATGTCGAACACGTAGCCGCGCGGCGTATTGCTGTCCAGGCCGTAGTCCACGAAGTAGAGGTATGGCTTGCGCACCTTCTCCGGGTGCGCCGCCTTGAAGTTGAAGTACGCCTCGAAGGCGTAGCGCAGCGCGTCCGGATGGCTCTGCCGGGCCACCCGCCCGCGCAGCACCCGCAGCGCCGCGTTCACCCGCGTCTCCCGCCTGGCCGGCTTCACCGCCGCCGCGGCGACCGGTGCCGCTGCCGGAGCGGCGGGCGCCGGGATCGCGTGCGCGGCCTCCGAGGCGGCGGGCGAGGTGGCGAGGGCCTTCATCATCGCCGCCTGGGCGAACCGGTCCGCGGGCTTCGCCTCCACCAGGAGGGAGAGCCGGGACTGGTGCGGCAGCGCGACGCCGAGGCCGACGCCCAGGGTGGCGGCGGCGAGAATCTGGAACTTTGGACGCATGCTTCTCTACATTCCCGGGCGCGCGAGCCGAAGCCGGCGCAGGCGCCCGGAACTGGGTGATGCGATGGGCTGTGGCGGAAGACCAGGAGAGACGTTCCGTGCGCCGGGAAGCGCACCCGCACAGCGTTACAGGGTTGATGCCAGATAATCTAATGCATCTGCTCCAACGACACAACCCGCCCGGCAAGGTAAATCCTTGCCGGGCGCGGGTTTGTATCTGCTACAAACTGCTTTTTCGTAGGCTCCGCGCGGGGTCTCAGCCAGATTCCCCGATCAGCTGTGTATTCCTGAAGTGTTCGTTGGGTCGGCTATAGATCCTTCGGCCTGCCAAGTCTTTGCCCGGTAGAAGGATGAACCAGTGGTCGGTCTCGGGATGACGTCTTGGCGGTTTGCACGAATGCACAGTTGATCGTGGTGATCTGCATACCAGAGTCTCTGATCAACTGAGGATCGGTATCAGCCCGGGAACGACGCCTCGTCGCCCGGCACGGGCGCGGGCGGCGGCGCCATCTCCACCTCCACCCGGAACTCCTCGGCGGGCACGTAGTCGATGCCGCTCGCCCGGGCGGCGGCGAGCACGTCCTGCTCCACGCTGCGCGCCAGCTCGATGCGCTCGGGCGTGTCGTGCAGGCGCACGCGGCCGACGTCGGAGCCGAGCGACTGCTGCGCGGCCGACTTGGCCTTGCGGATCTCGCCCAGCAGCTCGGCCGCCACCTCCAGCACCCGCTCGTCGCCGTCGCCGCCCAGCGCGCGCAGGTCGTCGCCGCGGGGCCAGGCCGCGGCGTGGATGGAGCCCGTGCGCCACCACGACCAGACCTCCTCCGTCACGAAGGGGAGGAAGGGCGCGAAGAGGCGCAGCAGCACGTCCAGCGACGCGGTGAGCGCCCCGGCGGCGGAGGCTGCGCCCTCCAGACCCGCCTCGCCGTAGCGGCGGCCCTTCACCAGCTCCAGGTAGTTGTCGCAGTACCACCAGAAGAAGACCTCGGCCCGCTCCAGCGCCCGCGTGTAGTCGTACCGCTGCAGCTCGGCGGTCGCCTCGTCGGCGATGCGTGCCACGCGCGCCAGCACGGCGCGGTCGAGCGGGGCGGTGACGGGGCCCGGCTCCGTCTCGCCGGAGAGGACGAAGCGCGAGGCGTTCAGCAGCTTGGTCGCCAGCTTCCGCCCGATCTTCATCTGCCCCGGGTCGAACGCCGTGTCGGCGCCTGGGCGGCCGCTGGCGGCCCAGTAGCGGACCGCATCGGAGCCGTGCTCCTCCAGCAGCCCGATCGGCGTCACCACGTTCCCCTTGGACTTCGACATCTTCTTGCGGTCCGGGTCCAGCACCCAGCCGGAGATCAGCGTGTCCGTCCACGGCAGCGAGTCGTGCTCCAGGTGCGCGCGCAGCACGGTGGAGAACAGCCAGGTGCGGATGATGTCGTGCGCCTGCGGCCGCAGGTCCATGGGGAAGACGCGCTCGAACAGCTCCGGGTCCTCCTCCCACCCCGCGGCGATCTGCGGCGAGAGCGACGAGGTGGCCCAGGTGTCCATCACGTCGGGATCGCCCACGAAGCCGCCGGGGAGGCCGCGCTGCTCGGCCGTGTAGCCGTCGGGGACGTCGGAGGCGGGATCGACCGGGAGCCGGTCCTCGGGGGCCAGGATCGGCCGCTCGTGAAGGACGTTTCCGTCCACGTCCACGGGATACCAGACGGGGAAGGCCACGCCGAAGAAGCGCTGCCGGCTGATGCACCAGTCCTGGTTGACGCCGTTCACCCAGTTGTCGAAACGCGAGCGCATGAACGCGGGGTGCCAGCGCAGCTCCGCGCCGCGCCGCAGCAGCGCCTCCTTCTGCTCCACCGTGCGGATGAACCACTGCCGGCTGGTGAGGATCTCCACCGGCCGGTCGCCCTTCTCGTAGAACTTCACCGCGTGGGTGATGGCGCGCGGCTCGCCCACCAGCTCGCCGGACTCCTTGAGCAGCTCTACAACCGCGCGCCGGGCGCCGGCGGCCGCCTTCCCGGCGAGCTGGTCGTAGGCGGCCTGCGCCCTCGCCGGGTCGGTGCTGGTGAAGATCCCCTCGCCCCAGGCCACCGGGCGGAAGGTGCCGTCCACGCGCATCAGGCCGCGCACCGGGAGCCCCAGCTCGCGCCACCAGGTGACGTCGTTCGTGTCGCCGAAGGTGCAGACCATCGCGATCCCCGTCCCCTTCTCCGGCTCCGCGGCGGGGTGGGGGAGGATGGGGACGCGCACCCCGAAGAGCGGCGTGGTCGCCATCGTCCCGAAGAGCGGCTGGTAGCGCGCGTCGTCGGGGTGCGCGACCATCGCCACGCAGGCGGGAAGGAGCTCCGGGCGCGTGGTCTCGATCTCCACGGGCCCGTGTTCCCCCCGGAAGCGGACGCGGTGGTAGGCCGCGGGGACCTCGCGGTCCTCCAGCTCCGCCTGGGCGACGGCGGTGCGGAAGTCCACGTCCCAGAGCGTGGGCGCCTCCACCTGGTAGGCGGCGCCCTTGGCCAGCAGCCGCAGGAAGCCGCGCTGCGAGGCGCGGCGGGCGCGCTCTCCGATGGTGGCATAGGTGAGCGACCAGTCCACCGAGAGCCCCAGCGACCGCCAGACCCGCTCGAACGCCTGCTCGTCCTCGTGCGTCAGCAGGCCGCAGAGCTCGATGAAGTTGCGGCGCGACACCGAGATCGGCTGCTTGGGCGGCGACGGCGGCGGGGTGAAGTCCGGGTCGAACGGGAGCGAGGGATCGCAGCGCACGCCGTAGTAGTTCTGCACCCGGCGCTCGGTGGGGAGGCCGTTGTCGTCCCACCCCATGGGGAAGAAGAGCGTCTTCCCCAGCATGCGCTGGAAGCGCGCGACCACGTCGATGTGCGTGTACGAGAACACGTGCCCCACGTGCAGTGACCCGCTGACCGTCGGCGGAGGCGTGTCGATGGCGTAGATGCCGTCCCGGCTCCGGGCGCGGTCGAAGCGGTAGGTCCCGTCTTCCTCCCAGCGGGCGCTCCACTTCTCTTCCAGTCCACGCAGCTCGGGCTTGGCGGGTACGGGCATCGGCGACACGGTTCCGGTACGGGAAAATCACAGGCGTTTCGGGGTGAAAACGGCGGCCAATCTAACCGGCGCGCGGGAGCGCCCGCAACCGCCGCTCCGCCGCCGCCGGACCGTCGCAGCGCACCCGTGCGGACACGCTTCTGCTACCCTTCCGCGTGTCTGACGAAGTGAGCTAAGTGACGAGTGGAACCATAGTTGCCATGTGGGGTCGAACATCCCCGTTTCCATCGACGGTGGCCCCGGACGGGGCGGGCCGGCGACGAGCTTCGCGCCTTACCTGCTGGAGAGACGAACGTGCAGAAGACCACCCGCATCGCGCTGCTGGCCGCCGCCGCCCTGGCGCTCCCGGCCGCCGCGCGCGCGCAGACACAGCCCGCCCCGGCGCCGGCCGCGCCCCCCGCGCAGGCCGCCCCCGCGGCCGAAGCGGCGCAGCTGCGCCAGAAGATCGGCGCGCTGCAGCAGCAGGCGCTGCAGGACCCGGCGCTGAAGCCGGCGCAGGACAGCTTCAACACCGTGGTGTCGGCGGCGATGGGGCGGCTGGACCCCGCGGCGCCCGCCAAGCTCGCCCGCGCCACCAGCATCAACGCCGACATCGCCGCCGCGCAGGCCGCGGGCGACAACGCGAAGCTGAACCAGCTCGCTACGGAGGCCACGGCGCTGCAGAGCTACTTCGCGGCGATCCGTCCGCGAGCCATGGCCGACCCGCAGGTGGTGGCGGCGCGGCAGGTCTGGCTCGCGCGCGTGCTGGACAAGATGAAGCAGATCGACCCGAACGTGCAGCAGTACATCGACCGCCTGGGCGCGCTCTCGCCGTCCGGCGGCCACTGAGCCGACGCAGCAGAAACACGAGCGCGCCGCCGGATCTCTCCGGCGGCGCGCTCGTTTTCGTGCTTTGGGCCCCACCCCAACCATGTCATCCTGAGGTCGCCGCAGCGCCTGAATCTCGTCAGCGAAATACCGTGGCGGCGACCGAAGGACCTATAGCCGAGGCCGCGACATAGTCGGCGCACCGCGGACCTCTGGTGTCGTGCGCATTCACCGTATCGACGCGAAGAATCCCTCCTCCTCCGCAAGATCGCGCCACTGCGGATTGGTCGCGGACACCAGCGCGACCTTCTTCGCTCGCACCCAGCCTTTGAGTTGCTTCTCGCGCGCGACGGCCGCGGCGATGTTGATCGTCTGCTCGAACCAGACGAGCTGCGTCACGTGGTATTTCGAGGTAAACCCTGGGACAGAGCCCTGTTTGTGCTCCCACACGCGACGGACGAGGTCGTTCGTCACGCCGACGTACAGCGTGCGGCTGGCGTTCGAGAGGACGTACACGTAGAAGGAGCGCATCGGACTCCGCGGGTCAGCGGCGCGGGTTCGGAGGGTGTGTCGAGGCTTCGGCTACAGGTCCTTCGGGTGCCGCCAGGCAGCAGTGCCCACGATGCTGCGGTGCAGCGGCACCACTCAGGATGACATACTCGGGGGGCGGAAGTCACGCGGCAACTCCGGGGTCAATCCTGCTGCCCGCGGCTCATGGCCTCGTTCTCGTCCTTCAGCTCCTCGGCGCGCGGGTGGTCCTCGGCGTGGGCGACGTCGCCGATCTCGGGGAGGGCGGCGGGGTCGATCCACCCCTGCGAGGCGGCGTGGCGCGCGGCGGCCAGGGTGTCGTCGGCCAGGATCAGCGTGCTCCCCGCCTTCTCCACCTCCGCCGCCAGCTCGCGGATCGCCTCAAGGCGCTCCGGGCGCCGGCTGACGTTGCGGATGTAGACGGCGAGGATGCGCTCCGGGTGGTCGTGCACGACGCGGTGGTAGATCTCCGGGTCTTCCTGCCCGCTGTCGCCCACCAGGATGAAGGGAAGGGTGGGGTAGAGCTCCAGGATGGTGGAGATGTGCCGCGTCTTGTGCCCCGCGTGCCCGCCCTCGCCGGGGTCGACGGAGGAGGCGCCCCAGTCGCGCAGCAGCAGCGGCCCGGCGGGGATCTTCCGCAGCTCCAGGAACTCCGCCAGCACCTCGTACAGGTTCCACGGGCTGCTGGAGACGTAGAAGAACGGGTTGTGCGCGAACGGCCCGCTGCCGCGCTCCAGCGCCCGGTAGAATGCCGCCACGCCCGGGAAGGGCATGCGCGTGTGCGCGTTGCCGAAGAACACGTGCTTCATCATCCGCACCCGCGACGCCACGTCGGTGCGCACCACGGTGTCGTCCAGGTCGCTGATCACCCCCAGCCGCGCGGTGGCGGGCGGCACGAGGACGCGCGCCCCGGTGTGGAAGGGCTCGGCGGGGCCGGCGGGCTCCACCAGCTCCATCTCCACCTCCCGCCACGGCGCGGCGCCGGAGAGCGGGGGGCGCGGATCGACCCAGCACTCCACGTAGCCCTCGCGGTCGGCCGTCAGCACCTGCTCGCCGCCGGGGTAGCGGACGCGCACTGCCGCCCCCGGCACCTCGTCGCTCTCGAAGCGCTGCAGCGTGGCGGAGAGGTTCAGCCACAGGCTGTCGCCCTCCCGCGCCGGCGGTGCCGGCATCCCCCGCAGCACGCGCGCCTTCACCCACAGCCGATCGGGGCGCCCGAAGCCGCGATAGGCCTCGATGCGCACGGGCCGGTTCGCGCCGAGCCCGCGCTTCTCGCGCTGGCCGTCGAGCCTGCTGTCCACCCGGCTCGCGAGCTTCGCCAGCCGCCGCTGCCAATCCGCCACGCACCCATCCTTCCGTAGAGGTCCGCCTCACACCTCCGAAACGTTCGTGCCGTACGCCTGGAACGCCTGCCGGGCCGTTGCGGATGGGCGAACTGCAACCCCGGCCCGGAGCAGTCAACGCCTTGATTCGACCAGCGTTGCGTGTGCCGGTGACAGGGAATAGGTTGCCAGCGCGGAGCGGGTGCCGGACCCCGGGGTACCCCGGCCGCGCCCACCCGCGCCCCCGCGGACCGGGCACGCACCCACCTGCCCGAACCACCGGCCCGGCGTTCCCACTCCACTCCGGCCCGGTCCCACGACCTTGAGGCAATCCGCCCCCGGGTCGAACCTCGTCTGCTTTCCGGCGGCCGCCGTCGGCCCGCCATCCTCCTTTCCCTGGGCCTGCCGAGCCCGTCCAGCACCCGCCGCGCGGCATTGCTGCCGAGCGCTGCGGTCCAACGCTCCGTTCGTCGCCACCGCGCCGCGGTCACGGCTGCGGCCGGCGGCACCTCGCGAACGAGCGTCCCTCCGTTTTCAACCATGCCGGGAGAAAGCCAGCCGCGCCGCGCGGCCGGGCGCGCCGGGCGCCACACGGGAGACCGAACCATGAAGAATCGCCTGACAACCCTCGCCATGGCGGCGCTGGCGGTTGCGGCCGCCGCCGCTCCGGCCACGGCCCAGTCCGACATCCTGCTGCGCCTGCGCTCCGGCTCGCCGCTGGGCGACCGCTTCCGCGTGGACAGCGCGGGCGGGGTGGTGGCCATCGCGCAGCTCGGCATCGGCATCATCCCGGCCACGGGCACGGGGTGGCGGATGATGTGGTACCCCTTCAAGGCGGCCTTCCGCGCCGGCGGCCTGGACGGCGCCGGCACGCAGTGGAACGACGCCAACACCGGGTTCTATTCCTGGGCGGGCGGGCACAACACCATCGCCAGCGCCTTCGGCACCTTCTCGTACGGCGACGGGATCACGGTCTCGGGGACGGATGCGGCCGGGTTCGGCAACGCCTCCACCGTCAGCGGCACCGCGGGCTTCAGCGCGGGCGCCTCCAACAACTGCACGGGGTTCGGCTGCGTCACCATCGGCTTCACCAACACCGCCAGCGGGCAGGGCTCGGTGGCCATCGGGTACCGGGTCACGGCCGACGCCGACTACGCGGTGGCCCTGGGGCACCGCGCCAGCGCCAACGGCCACTCGGGAGTGTTCATGTTCGGAGACGAGAGCACCACCGACTCGATCCAGTCAGGGGCCAACAACGAGTTCGCGGCGCGCGCGGCCGGCGGCTTCCGCTTCCGCACCAACGCCACCCTCACCACCGGGTGCAACCTCCCCGCCGGCTCGGGCGTGTTCAGCTGCGCTTCGAGCCGCTCGCTGAAGGAGAACTTCGGCGGGGTGGACGGCGAAGAGGTGCTGGCGCGCGTGCGCGGCATCCCCGTGAACAGCTGGAACTACGTGGCAGAGGGGCGCCAGGTGCGCCACCTGGGCCCCTTCGCCGAGGACTTCCGCGCCGGCTTCGGCCTGGGCGTGGACGACCGCTCCATCGGCCTGCTCGACATCGACGGGGTGAACTTCGCCGCGGTGAAGGCGTTGGAGGCGCGGACCCGGCAGCTCCAGGCCAGCCAGGCTGAGGTGGAGCGCCTCCGCCAGCAGGTGCAGTCGCTCGACGCGCGGATGCAGGCGCTGGAAGCGCGGGTCCGCGAGCACGACGCTCGGCAGCAGCCGTGAGCGGTCGCCGGTGAGCCGGTGCGCGGCCGGTGGCCGGCGGCACCCCCGAGGAGCATGCACCCATATCCATCCTGCCGGGCCCGACCCGGCCGCACCGCGCGGCCGGGCTCCGGCGAGCACAACACGGAAAGACCGAATGACGACCCACCCGGTGAGAATGCTCGCGCTCGCGGTGCTGGCCGTGGCCGCCGCCGCGGCTCCGGCCACCGCCCAGTCCGACCTCCTGCTGCGCCTGCGCAGCGGTTCGCCGCTCGGCGACCGCTTCCGCGCGGACAGCGCGGGCGGAATGGTGGCGCTGGGGCAGCTCGGCTTCGGCATCATCCCGGCCACCGGCACGGGATGGAGGATGATGTGGTACCCCTTCAAGGCGGCCTTCCGCGCGGGCGGCCTGCAGGGTGACGGCACGCTGTGGGACGACGCCAACGTCGGCTTCTATTCGTGGGCGGGTGGGCACAACACCACCGCCAGCGGCTACGGCACCTTTTCGTTCGGCGACGGCGTGACGGTGGCGGGGTCCTACGCGACCGGGTTCGGCAGCAACTCCACGGTCAGCGGCACCGCCGCCTTCAGCGCCGGCTCCGCCAACCAGTGCACCGGCTTCACCTGTGTGGCGATGGGCTTCAGCAGCACGTCCAGCGGGCAGGGATCGGTGGCCGTCGGCTACCGGGTGACGGCCGACGCCGACTACGCGGTCGCGCTGGGACACCGCGCCAGCGTCAACGGACACCCCGGCGCGTTCGTGATCGGCGACGGCTCCACCACCGACTCGGTGGAAGCGTCGGCGAACAACCAGTTCATGTCGCGCTACGCCGGAGGATACCGGCTGTACACCAACGCGACCACCACCACCGGGGTGAGCCTGAACGCGGGCGGGAGCAGCTGGAACGTGATCTCGGACCGCGCCCGCAAGGAGCGCTTCCTGGACGTGGACGGCGAAGACGTGCTGGCGCGGATCCGCCGCATCCCCGTGCAGACCTGGAGCTACATCGCCGAGGGCCGGCAGGTGCGCCACATGGGCCCCATGGCGCAGGACTGGCACACGGCCTGGGGGTTCAACGACGACGACAGGACCATCAACTCCGGCGACTTCGATGGCGTGAACCTGGCCGCCGTGCAGGCGCTCGAGGTCCGCACCGCCGACCTGCGGGCGCAGATCGGCCTGCGCGACCAGCGCATCGCCGACCTGGAGGCGCGCCTCGCGGGGATCGAGGCGGCGCTGGCGGTGGCGCCTCCGACCGTTCCGCTCCGCTGAAACGAAGGGGTCTCATATCACACGGGGTCAACGGTGTTGATGTTCACTGTTGACCCCGTTGACCCCGTGTGAGACTTCTTCGTTTCAGTATTTGGTATGAGATGAGACCGTCTGTTTCAGTGCAGGTCTTCTGACCGCCACTTGCGCGGCGCGTCGGAGATGGGCTGGAGGATGAAGTAGCTCAACACCACCATCGTCATCAGCACGATCACGCTGAGCCCCTGGCCGACCGGCGGCGTCAGGTGGAAGACCTGGATGCAGAGGTACGTCGACAGCGCCCAGAGCACCGGGCCGGTGATCGCCGAGAAGCGGCCCACCATCCCGTACAGCCCGTAGAACTCGCCCACGCGCGCGGGGGGCGTCAGCCGCAGCATGTACGGCCGGTCCGCCGCCCAGATCCCGCCCAGCGAGAACCCCGCCGACGCCGCCACCACGTACAGGCACCAGAGCGGCAGCCCGAGCACCCCAATGGCGCCGGCGAACGCGAAGATCGCCATCCACGCCGTCAGCACGAGATTGAGCGTGCGCTTGGGCCCGAGCCGGTCCGTGAGCCAGCCCCAGAAGAATCCGCCGACCACCGCGAAGGTGATGGCGAACAGCATGATCATCTGCGCCGTCTTCTGCCCCTGGTCGCGAGTGAGCCCGGTACTGATCGCGACGTTCAGCGTGTACAGCGACATCACCGAGATCACGGTGTTGATCGAGTCGGTGTAGAACACGCGGCCCACCAGGAAGCGCACCAGCCCGGGGTACTGCTGGCCCGACTTCAGCGTGCGCACCGTCTGGCTGGTGGAGTCGCGCACCATGGCCCAGTCGATCTTTCGCGGCCGCGGGTTCTTCCGCTCGCGCACGAACAGGAAGCAGGGGATGGAGAAGACCAGGAACGCCGCCGCGATCGCCGTGAACAGCAGCGCCTTGTCGCTCGCCAGCTTCAGTCCCAGCCCCACCGCCACGTACGATCCGAGGTACCCCACACCCACCCCGATCCCACCGATCCTGCCGCGGTTCTCTTCGGTGCTCACCTCGGGAAGCATCGCATCGTAGAACTGCGTTCCCGCCTGGTACGCGATGTTCGCGATCAGGAAGCACACGGCCGTCGTCCAGAAGCCGAAGCGCGCCAGCAGCGCCGTGAAGAAGACGCAGATGAGCGTGCTGGTGACCAGGAAAGGCATGCGGCGCGGCGCGCGGTCCGTCATCGCCCCGAGCAGCGGCGAGAAGAGGAAGATGACGGCCATGGAAGCCGCCGTGATCAGCCCGTAGACGGTGTCAGCCCGCTCGGCCCCGACCTGGTCGTGAACCCACAGGGAGAAGTAGACCGACACCACGCCCATCGAGAAGATGGTGTTGGCGAGGTCGTAGAGGACCCATCCGACCACCGCGTTCCCGGTGACGACGTGCGGGGGGCGCGCGGGCGGATCCGCGGGGTGCGTGGGGACGATGGATTCGACTTCGAGCATGGGTGTGGCTGCGGGAGGGAAGGGTGGAACGGGGGTGGTTGGGCGGGAAGATAACCGTTGCCCGAGGACTCGCGCGAGAACCCCGCGCCCCCCTCCCTGGGTTGTTACCGCGGCGGTACCGCTTTCCTCACCTCCTCCCAGAGCCCGTGCAGCTTCCCGGCGAGCTCACCCTGGCGGGCGCGGAGTTCCCGGATCTCGTCGCGTCGCCGCGCGCGCAGGAAGAAGCGGCGCGCCTCCGCCACGGCCCTCCGCCACCCTTCGGTGACGTGGATCGCGACGAAGCCGGCCAGCGGCAGCGCCACCAGCGTGCACAGCGCCGCGCCCGGGCCGAACCGCCACCCGACGAAGCCGGCGATGGCGAGCGTCCACACGATGTGCAGCACGCCGCCGACCAGCACCTTGAAGGTCGCGCGGACGTCCTCGTCCTTCGCCGTGCGCCGCTCCAGCACGCCGGTCAGGCGGTACGGCAGCCAGTAGATGGCGATCCCGAGCGCCGCCACCGGCGCGCCGATGCCGAAGAACACGAGCTGCCGCACGATCCAGCCGAGCGCCACGTCCACGCGCGCGGTGGCGTGGAGCTGCGCGGGGGTGATCCCCAGCACCTCGAGGATGCGCGCGTGCCCGCCCACCTCGCGCGCGACGCGCCTCCACTCCGGCCGCGCCTCGGCACGGACGCGCGCCAGCCCCTCGGTGGCCTCGGCGAGCCGGGCAAGCCGCGCGTCGGGCGAGGTGGCCACGGGGAGCTCGGCGGCGTAGATGGCTTCGGCGGCGTGGACGAGGTCGGCGTCTTCCCAGCGCTCCAGGTTGATGGTGACCTCGCGCAGCGCCTCGTCGATGCGGGCGGTGAGCGCGCGCACCGCGGCGCGGTGGTCGGGGCCGGCGGCGGCGAGGTCGTCCCACTCCACCGGGTCGCCCACCACCGCCAGCGCGGCCGAGCGGAAGATCGCCTTGTCGCGGAAGGAGAGGCCGACGGGAAGGATGGGGAAGGCGCCGCCCGTCCGCTCTGCCGCGCCCAGGGCGATGCGCGCGGCGCCGGTCTTCAGCGGCACCAGCGACGGGCCGCTGTGGCTCGTCCCCTCGGGGAAGATGCCGACCGCGGCGCCTTCGCCGAGCGCGGCCCAGACGGCGCGGAAAGTGTCCTGGTTCTGGCCCGTCGACCCCGCGTCATCCTGCGCGCGGTAGACGGGGATGGCGCCCGCGCCCTTCACCAGCCACCCGACCCCCGCGTGCCCGAAGAGCGGCGCCTTGGCCAGGAAGCGCACCGGCCGCCGCGCCACGGCCGCCACCATCGCCGGGTCGAGCAGCGAGTTGGGGTGGTTCGCCACCAGCAGCACCGGCCCGCGTTCCGGCACCCGCTCGCCCGCCAGGGTGAGCCGGTAGAACAGCTTCAGTGCGTTGCGCGAGAGGGCCGAGAAGACCGGGAGGAGCCACACGGGCAGGCGGCGTGCGAGAGTGGGATTGCGGCGCGGGAAGGCTGATCGCTCCAACCTACGCGGCACGCCGATCAGGCGCACGGCTGGCTCTGCTGGACGCGCGCGTTAGATTCCTGGTCATGTCGCAATCCGACCTTGTGCTCGATCCCGACTGCGTCGATCGACTGCCTTTCGTCCCCCGCCCGTACGCTCCCGCGTGGTGGCTCCCCGGCCCGCACGCGCAGACCGTCGCCGGGCGGTACCTGCGGGAGGCGACCGGCGTGCATTACCGCCGCGAGCGCGTCGACACGCCCGACGGGGACTTCGTCGACATCGACTTCGCGACCATCCACGGCTCCCGCGCGCCGGCGCCGCGGGACGATGCGCCGGTCGCGCTGGTGCTGCACGGGCTCGAGGGAGACTCGAGCGCGCCGTACGTCCTGGAGACCTGCCGCGCGCTGTGGGACCGTGGCGTGCGCGCGGTGGCGATCAACTTCCGCGCGTGCAGCGGCGAGCCCAACCGCCTCGCGCGATTCTACCACGCGGGAGACACGGGCGACGTGGCCTTCGTCCTCGGCCTGCTGGCGGAGCGCTTCCCCGGCGTCCCGCTGGCCGCGGTCGGATACTCGCTCGGCGCCAACATGCTGCTCAAGTACCTCGGCGAGCTCGGGGACCAGGCGCGGGTGCGGGTGGCGGCGGGGATATCCATCCCCTTCGACCTGGGCGCGGGAGCGGACAAGCTGCAGTCGACGGCGGTCGGCCGGGTCTACACCGGCATCTTCATCCGCCCCATGAAGGCGAAGTTCCGGCAGAAGCAGCACCTGCTGGCGGACGCCTGCGACGCCGAGCGCGTCCTCGCCGCCCGCAGCTTCCGCGAGTTCGACGACGCCGCGACCGCGCGCCTGCACGGCTTCAGCGGGGTGGACGACTACTACGGCACCTCGAGCTGCGCGCAGTTCCTCCCCCACATCCGCGTCCCGACGCTGATCGTGCACGCCGTGGACGACCCGTTCGTCCCCGCTGACGCGATCCCGCGCGACGCGCTCCGCGCCAACCCGCACCTGACGGCCGTGATCACCGCGCACGGCGGCCACGTCGGCTTCGTTGCCGGCCCGCCCTGGCGCCCGGAGTTCTGGGCCGAGGCCGAGGCCGCGCGGTTCATCGCGGAGGGGCTGAAAGGGAAGGGCTAAAGTGCTAAGTGCTAAGTGCCAAATGCGTAGTTGAGAAGTCTCGACCCTCCACCGGTGTCATCCTGAGGCCCCAACCCGCAATTGTCGACGTTGCGCCGGCGGCCGCGGGGCCGAAGGATCTAACCGCGGACGTGCGTGGCCCGCCGCGGAAGCCGCACAGCGGCTGCGGCTCCGATCACGGATCGCCAAAATGCGAGGCCGGCATTCGCGACGGCTGCCGCGTCCACCCCTCGGGGGGCCGCGATCAGACCCCTCGGCCGCGTTCATGCCATGAGCACCGACGCCAGGGTGAGGGGCCGTTGGTCACCGTCCGGTGTAACAATTGAAACCGCGTTCGCATCCCGCACCGGGGGCGGCGCCACTGAATGATCGAATCGAAGACGAGAGGAATAGACGAATGGTAGAATCCGTAACCGCCGCCGAGCTGCGGGCGGCGTACGGGCGCACGGTGGAGGAGCGCTTCGGGCACCGGCTCGCGCTGAACGTGCCCAGCCGCAACAACCCCAAGGTCGTGGCGTTGGTGGACCGCATCAACCACGACGACGAGCTCTACGCCCTCTGGCTGGCCGCGAACGTGAACGCCGTGGAGCGGCTGGGGATGACCGACCACGGCCCCGTGCACGTGAAGATCGTGATGAACATCGCGGTCAAGCTGCTGCGGATGCTGGTGGAGCACGGCGTGCAGCCCTCGGTGGTCGCCAACTACGGCATGACCGACGACGACGCCGAAGTGGTGGTGATGCTCGCCGCGCTCATGCACGACCTGGGGATGTCCATCCACCGCAAGGACCACGAGGAGTTCTCGCTCTTCGTGGCGCAGCCCAAGATCCGCGAGCTGCTCGACGGCCTCTACGACGTGGCGACCGCCACCATCCTGCGCGCCGAGATCCTGCACGCCATCATCGCGCACCGCTCCGGCGGCAAGCCGCTGACGCTGGAAGCGGGGATCGTGCGCGTGGCCGACGCGCTCGACAT
>DASYJZ010000534.1:0-2690 GCA_035995965.1 Longimicrobium sp.
CCTCTCCCGTACCGGGCGAGGGTGGGAGGCCGAGGCGACGCCTGCGAGCGGTTTCGCAAGGCAGCCAACGCGATGCCGGTGCGAATCTCGGCTGTGTAAAGGGCCGCCGGGCGCCACGAAACCGCGGTCGCAGTCCGCGCAGGCGGACTTCGTGCCGTTCCAGCGGCGGGTTTCCAACCCGTCGGCTGAGCCGCGGACGCGCCCCTAGGGCTACCGCCGCCGCTGCGACGCCGTCCCCGCACCGCGCCGGCCCGTCGCCGGCGCTTTCGCCGCCGCCTCGCCGTGCTCCGCGTGGCCCGTCAGCCGCTGCTCGATGCGCGGGTCGGGGACGAGCCACATCAGCGCGACCAGCACGTAGATCGCGTCCGAGATCCACGGGTTCACGAACGCCAGCGCGATGCCCGAGGCGTAGAGGAGCGGCGAGATCTTCCCCTTGTAATCCCTGCCGACGGCTGCGCCGAGCCGGGAGCCGGGGCCCTCTTCGGCGATGATGGCGTTCTGGAGGATGTAGTAGGCGATCGCCGGGCCCAGCAGCACCGCACCGTACAACACCGTGGGGAGCACGGCCAGGTGGCTCTCCCCCAGCCAGGCGGTCGCCGCGGGCACCAGCGAGAGCCAGAAGAGCAGGTGCAGGTTGGCCCAGAGGATCTTGCCGTTGATCCTCTCCGTCATGTGCAGCATGTGGTGGTGGTTCACCCAGTAGATGCCGAGGTACACGAAGCTCAGCACGTAGGTGAGGAACGCTGGCAGCATGCCCCGGAGCGCGTGTCCGTCCGCCCCCTCCGGGATCTTCAACTCCAGCACCATGATGGTGATCAGGATCGCGATCACCCCGTCGCTGAACGCCTCCAGCCGTCCCTTCGTCATCCGATGTCGCTTTCTCCATCAGGTGGAACCTGGCTCCGCCGCGGCTCCGAAGCCGCGGCGCCCGCCCTGCGCCTGAGAGCGCAATCCCTCCCGTACCGGGCGAGGGTGGGCGGCGGCGGCAGGGCGGCGGCCTGCGAGCGGCCATGTGGCGACAGCCGCAGCGCTGCCGGTTCGGGTGGGAGAGGTGGCGGCCGAAGCGAGCCGAAGAGGGCACTGAGCCGGAGCGATCGCCTCACCCCGAGGATCGCGGCGCCCGTAAGAAATGCGGTATCCTCTCTGGTACGTCGCGTCCTCCGCGTGATACCTTCCGTTCGGTCCCAGCAGATCCTACCGTTCGCCATTCGGTAACACAATGAACGCGTGCCGCACTCTGATCCTCGTCCCCCTGGCGCTCCTCGCCACGCACACGAGCGCGCAGTCCCCCTCGCCCGCGAGCGTGCTGGCGGACACCGCCGCCCCGCCCGAGGCGCTCGCGGACGCCGTCCTGCGCGCGTGCGGCGGGCTGTTCGGCACGCGGGCGCGCTGCGTGGAGCGCGCGCTCGACGGCGTGCTGGAGCGCTCCGGCGTCGCTCGGGCGATGGCGGTGCTCGACCTCGCCGTCGCGCGCGACCCCGGCCTGACCCCCCAAGCGCACGGGATCGCGCACGGCCTGGGGATCGCCGCCTACCGCTCGCCCGAGACGACGGCCGAAATCTTCGCGAGCTGCCCCAACACCCAGATCGCCGGGTGCTACCACGGGGTTATCCAGGGCTACTTCCTCGACGCGGCGCGGCGCACCGGAGAGGTGTCCGCGGAGGACCTGAACGCGCTTTGCCAGCCGCACCGCGCCTCGCCGCCCCTCTACTTCGAGTGCACCCACGGGATGGGGCATGGACTGATGGCGGCGTACGGCCACCGCCTCCCCGACGTGCTGGCGCGCTGCGACCAGCTCGCCGACCCCACCGCGCGTGACAGCTGCTGGGGCGGGGCGTTCATGGAGAACATCGTCGGCGCGCTGCACCCAGGCCACACCGCCGAGGCGCACGCCCACGTCTCCGGCCACGCCGCCATCGCCGAGGACCACTCCACGATGGACCACTCCGCGCACGGCGGGGCGATGGCCGGCCACGCGGGGATGGACCACGCGGCGCCAGCGCGGCCCTGGCGGGCGCTGGACCGCCGCGACCTGCTCTACCCCTGCACCGCCGTGGACGCGAAGTACCACCAGGCCTGCTACACCATCCAGACCGCCGCCATCCTGGCGATGAACGGCGGTCGCGTGGGCCACACCGCGCGCGCCTGCAGCCGTGCGCCGCGGGAGATGGTGCCCGTGTGCCACGCCAGCCTGGGGCGCGACCTCACCGCCTACGCCCGCCGCGACCCGCGGCGCACCGCCGGCCTCTGCGCCCGCGCCGGGTCCGCCGAGACCGACTGCCTGCGCGGCGCCGCCTACGCGCTCTTCGACGTGGCCCTGCGCCCCGCCGATGCGCTCGCCCTCTGCCGCGCAGTCGGCCGCGATGCCCAGAAGACGGCCTGCTACGAGGCCGTCGCCCGCCGGGTGAAGATCAGCACCCCCGAGCCCCGAGCCCTCGCCGGCGTCTGCGCCGCCGCCGAACCCGCGTACGTCGCCGCCTGCCGCGCCGCCGCGGGCCTCCCCTCCGAGGCTGGAGGATGAGGAAGCGCCTAGAGCGGTTTTCTCCCGTGTCCGGAGTTTGTGGCGCGTCCGCGGCCGTGGCGCCCTCTCCCTGCGCCTGAGAGCGCAAACCCTCTCCCGTACCGGGCGAGGGTGGGTGGCCTCGGCGGCGGCGCAGCCTGCGAGCGGCCGTGCGAAGACCGCCCCAGCG
>DASYJZ010000535.1:0-9679 GCA_035995965.1 Longimicrobium sp.
TACCTGAACAGCCTCTTCTCCCCCCGCCTCTCCATCGTCCCGCTGCTGCTGGGGCGCGTGGGCGCCATCCCCCGCCGCCCGGTGGTGCTCGCCCCGCGCGGCGAGCTGCACGCCGGGGCGCTGGGGGGCGGCTCCTGGGGCCGCCTCCTCCCCGCCGCCGCGGCGCGCCGGCTGGGCTCGCCGCGCTACCTCAAGAAGCGGGCGTACATCGCGGTGGCCCGGGCGCTGGGGCTCTTCCGCGGGGTCACCTGGCAGGCGTCGAACGAGGCGGAGGCGGAGGAGATCCGCCATCACGTGGGCGCGGGGGCGCGGGTGGTGGTGGCGCCGGACCTGGCCGCCCGCGCGCCCGAGAACCTCCCGCCCCCGCGCGCCCCCAAGCGCGCGGGGGCGCTGCGCGCCGTCTTCCTCTCCCGCATCGACGACAAGAAGAACCTGGACGGCGCCATCGCGCTCCTGCACGGGGTGCGCGGCGAGGTCTCGTTCGACGTCTACGGCCCCGTGGGCGACGCGCGCTACTGGGCGCGCTGCCGGGCGGCGCTCGACCGCCTCCCGCCGAACGTCACCGCGCGCGTCCACGGCGCCGTGCCGCACGACCGGGTGGCCGAGGTCTTCCGCGCGCACGAGCTCTTCGTCTTCCCCACGCGCGGCGAGAACTTCGGGCACGTGGTGCTGGAGGCGCTGGTCTCCGGCTGTCCCGTGCTGGTGAGCGACCGCACCCCCTGGCGCGGCCTGGCGCTCTACGGCGCCGGGTGGGACCTCCCGCTCGACGACGCGGAGGCCATGCGCGCGGTGCTGCAGCGCTGCGTGGACATGGACGAGGAGGAGTACCGCCCCTGGTCGGTGCGCGCCGCGCACTTCGGCCGCGAGGCGAGCGCCGACGAGCGGCCGGTGCGCTGGAACCGCGCGCTCTTCGAGCAGGTGGCGCGGGCCGGGGGACCGCCGCCGCGCGGTGTCTGACCGCGCCCCGGCTCCGCGCGGCGGCCGGCCGCGGGTGACGCTGTTCGTGCACGACCTGGCGGGGAACGCCATCGTCCGCGCCGCGCCGCTCGCGGCGGCGCTCGCGCGCGACCATGCGGTGGAGGTGGTGGGGCTGCTGCTGAGCGGAGACCAGGTGTACGCGCCCTACCGGGACCGGGTCGACGCGCGGACGGTGCGCTGCGGCGCCTCCGCGCCGACGGTGCTCGCGGCGGCGCCCCGGCTGGCGCGGCTCGCCACCGGCGACGTGCTCTACGCCTGCAAGCCGCTCCTCTCCACCCTCCTCCCCGCGCTCCTGGCGGCGCGGCGCGGGGGGCGGCCGGTGCTGCTGGACGTGGAGGACGACGAGTGGGCGTCGCCGACGGTGGACGAGCCCGGCGGCGGCGTCCGCGGCGCGCTCCGCCGGCTGCGCGACACGCACCGGCTGGTGGCGCGCGCGGCGCACCCGCTGGTGCGCCGCGCCGCGGCCGTCACCGTGGCGAGCCGCGCGCTGCAGCGGCGCTACGGCGGCACCCTGGTGCGCCACGGCCCGGACCCGGCCGAGTTCGACCCCGCGCGGTCCGACCTGGCGGACGTGGCCGCGCTCCGCCGCGCCTTCGGCCTCCCCGCGGGGCGGAGGCTCGCGCTCTTCGCCGGGCGCCCGCGCCCGCACAAGGGGTGGGAGGCGCTGGTGGAGGCGCTGGCGCGCCCCGAGGCGGCGGCGTGGGACCTGGTCTCGGCCGGCCCTCCCGGCGCGGCGGAAGCGGCGGCGCGGGCGCGGCTCGGCGGCCGCTTCCACGCGCTGGGGGTGGTGCCGAACGCGCGCATGCCCGCGCTCCTCGCCGCCTGCGACGCCGTCCCCGTGCCCCAGCGCGACGTGCCCTTCGCGCGCGCGCAGCTCCCCGCCAAGGCGCTGGAGGCGATGGCGATGGGGATCCCCGTGCTCGCCACGCCCGTCGCCGACCTCCCGGAGATCCTGGGCGGGGACGCGCGCGGCTGGCTGGTGCCGGTGGACGACCCCGCGGCGCTGGCGCGCGGCCTGGCCGCCATCGCCGGCGATCCGCAGGAGGCGGCGCGCCGGGCGGCGGCGGGGCGGCGCTGGTTCCTGGTCGAGGCGAGCGTCGACGCCATCGCGGACCGGCTGGCGCCGCTCGTCGCGGAGGCCCTGGCGCGGCGGGGGCGGCGGTGAGCGTGCGCGTCGCGGTCTGCGTCTCCACCTTCCGGCGGCCGGAGCTGCTGGGCGAGCTGCTCGCGAGCCTGGGGCGGATGGAGCTGCTCCGGCACCCCGCGCGGCTGCGGGTGATCGTGGTCGACAACGAGGCCACGGGTTCCGCCGGGGCCGTGGTGGAGGCGGCGCGCGAGGGATTCCCGTTCGAGCTCGAGTACGCGGTGGAGCCGGAGCGGAACATCTCGCTGGCGCGGAACCGGGCGGTGGCGCGGGCCCTGGCGTGGGGGGCGGAGTGGGCGGCGTTCGTGGACGACGACGAGGTGGTGCGTCCCGGGTGGCTGGACGAGCTGCTGGAGGTGCAGGCCCGCACCGGCGCCGACGCGGTGTCGGGTGTCGTGGTCCCGCGCTTCCCGGAGGGCGCGCCGCGGTGGGCGGAGCGGAGCGGCGTCTACGCCCGTCTCCACCGCCGCAGCGGCGAGCCGGTGGCATTCCTCGCCACGCACAACGCGCTGGTCTCCGCGCGGCTGCTGAGGCGCGAGGGGGGTCCCTTCGATCCCGCGTTCGGGATCAGCGGCGGCGGCGATTCGGCCTTCTTCCTCCGCTGCACGCGCGAGGGGGCGCGGATGGTCGGCGCCGCCGCGGCGGTCGTCGAGGAGCGCATCCCGCCGGAGCGCGTGCGGCCGGGGTGGGTGCTTCGGCGCGCCTTCCGCACCGGCAACGGCGCGGTGTTCTGCGAGCGAGCGCTTCCGCCGGAGAGCCGCCGGGTCGGGCAGCGGGTGCTCAAGGGCCTGGCGCGGATGGCCGCGTCCGCCGCCGCTCTCCCCGTCGCGTCCGTCTTCGGCCGAGCGCCGGCGATGCGCGCGCTCTGGGGCGTGTGCTACGGCGCCGGGTGCGCCGCCGCGCTCCTCGGCTACCGCTACCACGAGTATCGCGACACGGCCCGGTGAACGTCCTCTCACGCGGGGCCGCGCAGACGCGGCAGCTCGGGTGGTCCTCTCCCGGGCGCCGTCGGTCCCTCTTCCGCTCCGCGGCGAAGTCAATTATGTTGTTCTGAACGTCCATTCCAGGTCCACGGCCGGGATTCTTCACCTTCAGCCGACGGCTGCGACGATGGTGGTCGATCAGGACTTCGATTTCAGCGGATTGAGCGCCGAAGCGCGCATCGAGCTCGCGGAGCGTCTTCTGGAAAGCGTCCGGCCGGAGGAGCGTGCCTGGACGCTCAGCGCGGCTCAGCGGGCGGAGCTCGACCGGAGGCTCGCGGAGCACGAGCGCGACCCGGAAGAAGGCGAATCCTGGGATTCGGTTCGGGAAGCGATCACCGCCGACTTGGCGTCACGGAGGGCTTCGGCCGCGTGATTCCTGGAAGCAAGCCGCGGCTGATCATCTCCCGTGCGGCAAAAATGGACACAAATGCCGCCGCCCGATGGTACCACGCCCGGTCCCCTGAGCTCGGTGAAGCGTTTCTGCGCGCGGTCGACGATGCCGTTGCACGGTTGCTGGAGTTCCCCGAGTCCGGCCCGCTGATCTACCGCACCCTACGCCATCTATTGCTCGACAGGTTTCCGTATACGCTGTTCTACGTGTACGATCCCGGCCGTGTGCGAGTGATCGCCGTGATGCACTGGCGGCGTGACCCCGAGGTCTGGCAGGCGCGCGCACCCTGAAGGCGCGCCGTTCGGTCCGGCCAACGGCATCTCGCGCCGAGATGCGGAGACGCACGAAAGCCATGGCGGCTCTCTGCGCCTCCGCGTCTTTGCGTGAGACTCTGCTGTTTGCGTCCGCGCCGCGCGGGCGTAGTTTCTCGCGCTTCGGCGGATCTCTCCAGCAGGCGGACGCGATGCCCGGGACGGTGGGAGGCAGGATCCTGGCCGCCGCGCGGCGGCTGCTTCCCGGCTCGGGCTACGTCCGTCACCAGGGGAGCGTCCTGCCGCCCCCGGAGAAGCGCTGGTGCGGGCCTGAGTTCAAGGATGACGCGTTCTTCCTCCACTCCGCCGAGGCCGAGGCGGAGCGGCTGCGGGAGATGGGGTGCGGCCTGGGGTCGCGCGTGCTGGACGTTGGATGCGGCTACGGACGCCTGCCGATCGGCCTCCTGCGCGTAGTCGGCGACGTCGACTACCTCGGGTTGGACGTGCACCGCGGCTCCATCGACTGGTGCCGGCGCCACCTGGAGCGGGCCCACCCCTCGTTCCGGTTCGCCTGGATGGACCGCGAGAACGAGCGCTACAACCCCGGCGGCGGCGCCATCGGCGAGGAGTTCCGGCTGCCGGTGGAGACGGGGACGATCGACGTGGCCTATCTCTACTCGGTCGCCTCGCATCTCCCCGAAGCGCACCTCCGCATCTACCTCGCGGAGCTCGGGCGCGTGCTGGCGCCGGGCGGCCGCATCTTCCTCACCGCGTTCGTGGAGGAGGACGTGCCGCCGGTCGCCGTGAACCCGCCGGGCTACGCCTTCGCCCGGTGCTCGGGGCCGCTGCACGTGGTACGTTACGAGCGGGGGCACCTCGCCTCCCTGCTGGCCGCCGCCGGGTTCCGGGTCGACCGGTTCGACCCCGGCGCGGAGACCGACGGGCAGAGCGGGCTCTACCTGTCGCGCCAGCCGTAAGATTCAACGACGACGACGGGCGCCGCTCTCCGCGCGGGAGGCGGCGCCGCCAGATGACGGAGCGGACGTGAAGATCATCGTGACCGGCGGTGCCGGGTTCATCGGCGCGCACCTCTGCCGGCGGCTGCTGTCGCGCGGCGACGAGGTGGTCGCCATCGACAACTTCGACCCCTTCTACGACCCGGCCCTCAAGCGCCGCGCGGCCGACGAGCTGCGGGCGTTCGACGGGTTCCGGCTGGTCGAGGCCGACCTCCTCGAACCGGCCGCGCTCGAGCCCGCGCTGGAGGTCGCCGGCGTGAAGCCCGGCTCCATCGATGCCATCGTCCACCTGGCGGCGCGCGCCGGGGTGCGGCCCTCCATCGAGGACCCCGTCCTCTACACCCGCGTGAACGTGGAGGGGACCACGCAGGCGCTGGAGCTGGCGCGGCGGCTGCGGGTGCCGGGCTTCGTCTTCGGCTCCAGCTCCAGCGTGTACGGCAACCGGGCGGAGGTCCCCTTCTCCGAGAGCGACCCCGTCGCCGCCCCGATCTCGCCCTACGCGGCCACCAAGCGCGCCGGCGAGCTGCTCTGCCACACCTACGCCCATCTCTACGGGCTGGGCGTGGTCTCGCTGCGCTTCTTCACCGTGTACGGGCCGCGGCAGCGCCCGGACCTGGCCATCCACAAGTTCACCCGGATGCTGAGCCAGGGGCGTCCCATCCCCTTCTTCGGCGACGGCTCCACCCGGCGCGACTACACCTGGGTCGACGACATCGTGCAGGGGATCGAGGGCGCCATCGCCTACGCCGTGGCGCACCCGGGGTGCTTCGAGCTGGTGAACCTGGGGGAGAGCGACACCGTGACGCTGGCGCGGCTGGTGCAGCTCATCGGCGACGCGCTGGGGGTGCGCCCCGAGCTGCAGCGCCTCCCGCCGCAGCCCGGCGACGTGGACCGCACCTGCGCCGACATCTCCCGCGCGCGCGCCCTGCTGGGGTACGCGCCGAGCACCGGGATCGAGGAGGGGATCCCCCGTTTCGTGGCGTGGTTCCGCGCGGAGCATGGCTGAGCCGCCCGAGGGCGCGGCGCCGCGCCCGGTGCTGCGCCTGATCGCGCCGCGCAGCAACGCCCGCAGCATCCTCTTCAGCCTGGCCGGCGCCGGCGCCCCCGCGGTGCTGGCGCTCTTCGCCATCCCGCGCATCGCGTCCACGCTCGGCACCGAGCGCTTCGGCATCCTGGCGCTCGCCTGGACGGTGATCGGCTACGCCACCTTCCTGCACCTGGGGCTGGGCCGCGCCGTGGCCCGCGACACCGCCGAGGCGGGCGAGGGCGGCGAGGCGCTCCGCGCCACCGTGTGGACCGCGATGCTGATGACGCTCGGCATGGGCGCGGCCGGCGGTGCCGTGCTCTTCTGCTTCGCCCCCGGCATCGTCTCCCTCCTCCACGTTCCCCCCGTGCTGGCCGCGGAGGCGACCACGGCGATGCGGGTGCTCGCCTGCGCCGTCCCCTTCACCGTGAGCATGCCGGTGCTGAGCGGCGTGCTCGAGGCGCGCCGCCGCTTCGACCTGGTGAACGCGGTGGTGGTGCCGAGCTCGGTGGCGACCTACCTGGGCCCGGTGGTGGCGCTGCTCTTCGTCAGCGGGCTGGTGCCGCTGGTGGCGGTGCTCTCCGCCGCGCGGGCGGCGGCGTGGCTGGGGTACCTGGCGCTCGTCCTGCGCGAGGCGCCCGAGCTGCGCGCGCGCCCCACCTTCCGCCGCGAGGTCGCGCGCCCGCTCCTGCACTACGGGGGATGGACCACGGTGAGCGCCGCGGTGTCGCCGCTGCTGGTGTACCTGGACCGCTTCGTGGTGGGCGCGCTGGTCTCGGCCACGGCGGTGGCCTACTACTCCACCGCGCAGGAGGTGGTGCTGCGCATGGGGATGGTCTCCGGCGCCGTCGTCGGCGTGCTCTTCCCCGCCTTCGCGCGCGTCTCCGACGAGCGGGGCCGGCTGGCGGAGCTGCTGGAGAGCGGCGTGGACGCCGTGCTCCTGCTGGTGCTCCCGCTCTCCCTCCTCCTCGCCGCCTTCTCGGGCGAGCTGCTGCGCCTCTGGCTGGGGCCGGCGTACGCGGCGGCGGGCGGGCCGGTGCTCGCCTGGCTGGCGCTGGGGCTGCTGCTGAACGGCCTGGCCAAGGTGCCGTCGACCATGATCCAGGCGGTGGGCCGCCCCGACCTCACCGCGCGGCTGCACCTGGTGGAGCTGCCGCTCTTCGTGGTGGTGTTGGGCGCGCTGGTGTGGGAGTTCGGGCTCGAGGGCGCCGCGGTCGCCTGGGTGGCGCGGGTGGCGGCGGACGCGGTGGCGCTCTACTGGGTGGCGTGGCGCAAGGTCCCCGAGACGCACCACGCCGCCCTGCGCGCCGCGGCCGTCGCCGTCGCCGGCGGCACGGGCGTCGCCGTCCTGCGCCTGCTCGCCTCCCCCGGCGCCCGCGGGATCGCGCTGGGGGTCGCGGCGCTCGCGCTCGCCTGGGCGAGCCGCGGCGTGCTGGGCCGCCGGCGCGTGCAGGTGGCCGCGGGCTCCTGAACGTCCGTTCGCAGGGCGTAGGCGCGCATGGTATATTCGGCCGTGCGCCGGACCCCATCAACCGAATTGGACGAGAGACGTGCAGCAGCTCCTGAATCAGCTCGATACGGGAAAGGTCTCGCTCCGGGAGGTCCCCGTGCCGTCGGCGTCGGGGCCCAACCTGGTGGTGGAGACGCGGGCGACGGTGGTGTCGCCCGGCACCGAGCGGATGCTGGTGGACTTCGGGCGCGCCAACCTGCTGCGGAAGGTGCGCAGCCAGCCCGACAAGGCGCGCCAGGTGATCGACAAGATGCGCACCGACGGCGTCGGGCCGACCCTCGAGGCGGTGCGCGCCAAGCTCGACGCGCCCATCCCCCTGGGCTACTGCCACGCCGGCGTGGTGGTCGAGGCCGGCCCGCGCGCCGCCGGCTTCTCCGTGGGCGACCGCGTGGTGACCAACGGCCCGCACGCCGAGTACGCGCGGGTCCCGTACACGCTGGCCGCCCGCATCCCCGACGGGGTGAGCTACGAGGCCGCGGCCTTCACCCCGCTCGCCGCCATCGGGCTGCAGGGGATCCGCCTGGCCGAGCCCACGCTGGGCGAGACGGTGGTGGTGATCGGGCTCGGCGTCATCGGCCTGCTGACGGTGCAGCTCCTGCGCGCCAACGGCTGCCGCGTGGTCGGCGTGGACCGCGACGCCGCGCGGCTGGCGCTGGCGGAGCGCTTCGGCGCGGTGGCGGTGGACGGCTCGTCGGCCGATCCCGTGGCCACGGTGCTGGCGCTCACCGACGGCGTGGGCGCCGACGCGGTGCTCCTCACCCTCGCCAGCGACTCGCACGAGCCGATGCACCAGGCCGCCGCCATGAGCCGCAAGCGCGGGCGGCTGGTGCTGGTCGGCGTCACCGGCCTGCACCTGTCGCGCGACGACTTCTTCAAGAAGGAGCTCTCCTTCGCCGTCTCGTGCAGCTACGGCCCCGGGCGCTACGACGCCGGCTACGAGGAGGGCGGCAACGACTACCCGCTCCCCTACGTGCGCTGGACGGAGCAGCGCAACTTCCAGGCGGTGCTGGGGCTGATGGCGTCGGGGCAGGTGGACCCGCTCCCCCTGGTCACGCACCGCTTCGGCTTCGGCGACGCGGCGGCGGCGTACGACCTGATCAGCGGCGGCGAGCCGAGCCTCGGCGTCGTACTCGGCTACGCCGACCGTGGCGGCGCGCACCCCTCCGCCGCCCAGCGCACGGTGGAGCTCGCCGCCGCCCCGGCGACGTCGGCCGCGCACTCCGCCGCGGTGATTGGCGCCGGGAACTTCGCCACCCGCGTGCTCCTCCCCGCGCTCAAGGGCGCCGGCGTGAGGCTGCGCACCATCGCCTCGGGCGGGGGGACGAGCGGGGCGGTGGCGGGGAAGAAGTTCGGCTTCGAGCGCGCCACCACCGACGTGGAGGCCGCCCTCGCCGACCCCGCCGTGGACACCGTCTACGTGCTCACCCGCCACGACACCCACGCGCGGCTCGCCGTCCGCGCACTGCAGGCGGGGAAGAACGTGTTCGTCGAGAAGCCGCTCGCGCTGACGGACGAGGAGTTGGACGCCGTGGCCGAGGCGGCGCGCGCCAGCGGCCGGATGGTGATGGTGGGCTTCAACCGGCGCTTCGCCCCGCTCGCGGCGCGGGTGGCGGGGTACCTGCGCGGCCGCTCCGGCCCGCTGTCGGTGATCGCCACGGTGAACGCCGGGGCCATCCCCCGCGACCACTGGACGCAGGACCCCGAGGTGGGCGGCGGGCGGATCGTGGGCGAGGCGCTGCACTGGATGGACCTGGCGCGCTCCCTGGTCGGCGCGCCGATCGTGGACGTGCACGTCACCGCGGCGCGCGACGCCTCCGGCCGCGCGGTCGACGACGTGGCGCACCTGGCGGTCTCCTTCGCCGACGGCTCCACCGCCGTGGTGCACTACCTGGCGTCGGGGGCGAAGAGCTATCCCAAGGAGCGGATCGCGTGCTTCTGGGACGGGAAGACGGTAGAGATCGACAACTGGCGGCGGCTGCGGCGCTTCGGCGTCCCCGGCGCGTGGCTGGAGCGGGGCGGGAAGATGGACAAGGGGTGGGCCGCCGAGGTCGCCGCCTGGGACGCGGCGGTGAAGTCCGGCGGCCCGTCCCCCATCCCGCTGGACGAGCTGCTGGAAGTCTCCCGCTGGGCCATCCGCGCCGCCGCCCAGGCGCGCTCCGCCAACGGATAACAGAACGTTTCACGCAGAGACGCAGAGGAACCGAGAGAACTTCACCAGCTGTTCTCTCGGTTCCTCCGCGTCTCTGCGTGAAACGTTCTGTTTCTTTGGAAGCCGAGACCACCCTGGCACCGATCCAGGGGGCCGCGAGGTCGCGATGAACCTGAATTTATAACTCAGGACACTAGCCGAGGACCCGCTGCGGCCGAGCCGATCACGTCAAG
>DASYJZ010000536.1:0-13884 GCA_035995965.1 Longimicrobium sp.
CGCTTCGACAGACCCGTCATCGTCGGAATCCTCGCCGTCGCCGGAGCCCTCGCGCCGCGGCAGGCGGCGGCGCAGGACCGGATCTCGCTCGCGACCCCTCCGCCGGGCAACGAGGAGTGCGTGCCCGTGTCCGCCCCCGACCCCGTGCGGCTGCCGGTGCGCGGCGCCAGGCTCACCATGGCCCCGCAGAGCTACAGGATCGGCGGCAAGCAGTTCACCACGAACGTCTACAACCGGCACTTCCTGGGCCCCACGCTGACCATGCAGCCCGGGGAGACGATGAACCTCTCCGTGGTGAACGCGATGCGGGAGACCGACTCGCAGCCGGCCGCGGTCACCGCCTGGACCAACCTGCACTACCACGGGCTGGTGGTGACGCCCCGGCCCGACGGCGGCGACAACGTCACCCACGTGCACATCGACCGCGACGCGCCGCCGCGGGGGTACGACTTCCCCGTGCCGGCGTACCATACGACGGGGATGTTCTGGTATCATCCGCACCCGCACGGGATCTCCACCCCCCAAGTGGGGGGCGGGCTGAGCGGCGCACTGCTGGTGGGGAGCATCCTCCAGTACTTCCCGCAGTACGCCGGAGTGCGCGAGCGGGTGCTGCTGATCCGTGACATGGGCGGCCTGGTGGGCTCGCCGGCGCTGCTGAACCTCAACGGCAGCACCTGTGCGCGGCTGGCCGTGGCGCCGGGAGAGCGCCAGCTCTGGCACATCGGCAACTTCGGCGCGAACAACTTCGTCAACCTGAAGCTCGACGGGATGCGGTGGACGCTGCTGGCGATGGACGGCAACCCGCTGCCGGTGGAGGAACAGGTGGACTCGCTCTGGATCCCGCCCGGCTCGCGGGCCGAGGTGATCGTCACCGGCCCGCCGGCGGGGACGCGGGTGCGGCTGTTCTCCGCGCCCTTCGCGCCGCGCACCACGGCCTCGACGACGCTCGGCTGGCTGGTGGGCGAGGGCCGGGCCCGGGCGCCTCTCGCGGCGCGTGCCCTTCGCGGGGCCGACGCGTCGGTGATCGACACCCTTCTCTTCCTGCGCAAGGCGCGGGAGGTGGGGCGGCACACCTTCCGCTTCCAGTTCATCGGCGATTCGGCGGGGGTGAACGACTCCATCTACAAGCCGACCGACCTGCCGGTCGCCATCCCCTGGAGGCAGGTGCAGGAGTGGACCATCATCAACGAGACGAAGTCGCTGCACACCTTCCACATCCACCAGACCGACTTCGTGGTGACGTCGGTGAACGGCCAGCCCGTCGACGAGCGGCTGCTGCGCGACAACGTGCCGGTCGGCGTGCACCCCGACGGAAGGGGCGGCTTCGCCGGCGACACCATCACGCTGCGCTTCACCTTCGAGCCGATCGCCGCGGGCCCGTTCGTCTTCCACTGCCACGTGCTGGCGCACGAGGACGAGGGGATGATGCACAACGTCTGCGTCTACGACCCCAACGATCCCGACGGCGTGAACAAGTGCAACGCCATGTTCTCCGGCGGCGGAGCGCACGGACACTGAGCTGATCTCACGCAGAGCCGCAGAGCCGCAGAGGGGGCACCCCGCGCCTCCTCTGCGGCTCCGCGGCTCTGCGTGAGGACGAGTGAGCCGCGGCTTTCCATGCAGTCGGGGTCCGCGCAGATTGATGGTCCGTCGCCGCGATCCATCCGACGAAAGCCGAATGCCGAACACGCCCGCGCCACCGCTCGCCTGCGGCCACCGCCTCCGCGACCCGGGGCAGACGCACTACTGCACCTACCTGCACCTCCCCGAGCTGCTGGCGCTGCAGCCGCACCCGGACGCGCTGCGGCACCCGGACGAGCACCTGTTCGTGGTGACGCACCAGTCCTTCGAGCTCTGGTTCACCCAGCTCCGCACCGACCTCCCGCGCGTGATCGAGGCGCTGCAGCGCGGCGACGCGGGGCTCGCGACCTGGCTGACGCAGCGCTGCACGGCCGTGGTGCGGATGTTCACGCCGATGATGCGGGTGCTGGAGACGATGACGCTGGGCGGCTTCTACGCCTTCCGCCACCACCTGGTCCCGGCGAGCGGGGGCGAGAGCGGCCAGTGGCACGAGGTGGAGATCCTCTCCGGCGCGCGCGAGCCCGAGTTCCGCCGCTACCTGGAGGCCGAGCCGCGCGACGGCGACGAGGCGGGCCCGCAGGTGGCGCTCTGGACTCCGCGCCTGGGCGAGCTGTGGGACGCGCCCTCGGTGGCCTCGGCCGCCGAGGCGCTGTTCGCCCGCCGCGGCGTGGAGCCCGCGGAGGCCTACCGTGCGTCCGCCGCCGGCGCGGAGCACTGGGAGCTGGTGCTGCTGGCCGAGGCGCTGCTGGACTACGACGAGGAGGTGCGGCTCTGGCGCTTCGTGCACGCCCGCACCGCCGAGCGCACCATCGGCCCCGAGGCGGAGGGGACGGGGCACACCACCGGCGTGCGCTTCCTGGAGCGGATGGCCACCCACCGCGCCTCGTTCTTCCCCTTCCTCTGGTCCGCCCGCGGCGAGCTATGGCAGCGCACGCGGCCGGCGTGACGACCTGCAGCAGCAAAACGATCTCACCCCAAACCGGAGGACCAGGGACACGCCTCTGGTCCTCCGAACCATACCATTCAATCTGGATGGAGGTGCGGTCAGCGCATTCGGCCGCGCTGGTGGCGCAACGACTCCAACTCCGTCTTGAGGGGAGTCCAGTAGACGCGATCCAGCTCGCGCTCGCGCGCCTCCTCAGCGGCGAGGTCGTCACCGATCGCCTTCACGTCGCCAGCAAGCGCTGCATCAACTGCCGCCCGCTCGCCGGAGACCTTTTCCGCCTCCCTCGAGAACCGCCGCACGGCCTCCACGAGCACATCCGGACTCCGCAGCTCCCGCAGCCAGAAATCGATGCGCTCGGGCGTAGACGCAGAGAACCCGGTGTCGTAGCTCACCTCTACCAGCCGACGGATCATCGGCCAGTCCTTGTCGCGCTGCGTCTTTTTCGAAGCGACGAGGTCGGGGAGTGAGAGCGAGTCGATCTGGAAGCCCTGCGACAGATCCCACGACGTACGGCGTTCCCAGAGGTCGGCGAACGGAGCGACACCTCGCAGATGGGCCATGACGTCGACGCGAAATCCGGGAGCGTCGGGATGCCGGCAGCGGAAGTGCACCGCGTGCCCCCGCTCCAGGTATTGCGCTTCGAAAGGTGGAATGGCAACCACCTCGGCCTGGAGCTCGTCGAACGCTCCCTTGAGGCGGCCGAGGTTCTCGGCCGATGCGAGGATGGCGAAGTCGGCGTCGCGGCTAAACTCCGCTGCGCCGTAGAGAACGCAGGCCTGGCCGCCCATCAGCAGGGCCTCCACGCCGTGCTCGCGCATCGTAGAAAGGACTCTGGGAATCGGACTCAGGCTCAAGCTGGCCTCCCAGCAGGTAGAAAGTGTCCCACAGCCGCATGCTCTCCGCCCAGCGTTCCTGCGGGGTCATCCGATACCACTCGAGCACCTCTTCATCCACGCAACGCTCGATCGCGGGCGACCGCTCGGGACGTTCGGGCGACGGGGAATCGTCCTTCATCTTCGCTGCTCCTTGCTTGCCGGTTCCGTAGAAGATACCGCATGTGCGCCGCCCGCGAAATTTCCCCGCCTGAATCAGCGATCGGACGGATTCCCGCGGCTGTGTTGCGGCTCCGGCTATAGATCCTTCGGCCTGCCGAGCGCGGTGCGGGTTCAGCTCTGGACGAGGTCGGCCTCAGGATGACGTCTTGGGGTTTGTCGAATGATGACGGACATCGCTCAACCAGAGAGGTTTCCGCTGAAATTCGTGGGTGGGTTGGCTGAACAGTCCTTCGATCGAAGCGCCCCCGTCGGTGACCCGGCGGGGGCGCTTCGTCCGACGACCGTACGCAGAGCGGCTACTCGCCCGCGCGGCGGCGGATGACGATGGGGCCGTCGAGGCGGATGGTCGCGGTGGCGCCGGGGTCGACCACGGTGTCGATGTCGGCGGTGGCGCCGGCGGCCGCGGCACCGGCGGCGGCGCCGATCACCGCCCCGATGGCGGCGCTGCGGCGGCTGCGGCCGAGCACCCGGCCCAGCACCGCGCCCGCCGCCGCCGGCGCCGCCACCTTCGCCACCCGCTCGCCGCGGCTGTCGAGGTTCACCTGCCGCGTCATCGGCCCGCTCACCACGGTCGCGTCGATCGGGTGGTGCTCGCCGCCGTAGCTGACGGAGGTGAACGCCAGTCCCATCCGCCCGCGCCCCACGTCGGTGATGCGCCCGGTGACGGTCGCGCCGGCGGGGATCACCGTGCGCCCCAGGTCGTCCACCAGCGCGTCGGTGAGGGTGGCGGTGAAGGTGGAGCCAACGCCGTCCGCCTTGGCGCTCACCTGCCGGTCGAAGCTCACCGTGAAGCTCTGCCCCGCCACCGCCGTGCGCGTGACGTACACCGGCGCGGCCGGGGCGGCGGGCGCCTCGTACACCGGCGCGCGCTCGGGCTCCGGCTCGCGCGGCTGCGGGCGCGGACGGGCCTCGGGCTTGCGCGCGGGCGGCGGAGGCGGCTCGCGGCGCGGCTCCGGCGCGGGGGGCGGCGGGGTGAAGGCCGGGACCTCCGGCTGGGCCGCGTCCGCCGTCACCGGGACGTCGTTGAGCTGCACCGCCGGCCGCGGCGTGTCCGGCCGCAGCGCCAGGTCCAGGTCGCGCTCCAGGGCGCGCTGCTCGATGCGCTGGCGGCTGGAGGTGTCCTCTGCCTTGCGGTCGCAGGCGACCAGAAGAGAGGACGCCGGAACGGCCAGGAGGAGGGCGGCCGCGAGCGGGCGGGTTCTCATGGGGGGCTCCCGAGTGGTGTGCTGGCTTGTATTTACGTGCGGCGGGGCGCTATCGTCCAGCCCTTCGCCCCCGCGCCGCACCGGACCAGTGGGGGCAACGCCCATGCCGTGGATGCCGTGAAGGAGCTGAAGGCGCTCTTCCCCTACCTGCGCCGCTATCGCCTGCAGATCGCGGGGGGCATCGCCGCGGTCGTCGTGTCCAACGCGCTGGCGGTGGCGAGCCTGGAATACGTGCGGATCGCGACCGACTCGCTGGGGCGCCCGGACGCCACCCGCGCCGGCATCCTCCGGGCCGCGCTGCTGATGGTGGCGTTCGCGATCGGCTCGGGCGTCGGCCGCTTCGTCATGCGGCAGGTGCTGAACGGGGTGTCGCGCCGGGTGGAGAACGACCTGCGCGACGACTTCTTCGCGCACCTGCTGCGGCTGGACGCATCGTTCTACGCGACCCATCCCACCGGCGAGATCATGAGCCGCGCGACCAACGACATCCCCGCGGTGCGGATGGTCGCCGGGCCCGCGTACATGTACCTGGCCGACACCTTCGTCCTGGGGATCTTCGCCGTCACCCGGATGGCGCTGGTGGACGGGTGGATGACGATCGCCTCGCTCGCGCCCCTCCTCCTCCTCCCGCCGGTGACCATCTGGTTCGGGAGGATCGTCCACGACCGCTTCGAGAAGATCCAGGCGCAGTTCGGCGTGCTCTCCACCATGGCGCAGGAGAACCTGGCGGGGCAGCGCATCGTGAAGGCGTACGGGCAGGAGGCCGACCAGGCGCGGCGCTTCTCCCTCCTCTCCGCCGACCTGCGGGACCGCAACGTGGGGCTGGCGCGCACCTCCGGGCTCTTCTACCCGCTGCTGACCCTGCTCGCCGGCTCCGCGCTGGCGGTGGCGCTCTGGGTGGGCGGGCGCGGCATCGTGGCCGGGCGCATCACCGCGGGCGACCTGGTGCTCTTCCTGATGTACCTGGGGCGGCTCACCTGGCCGATGATCGCGCTGGGCTGGGTCGTCAACCTCTTCCAGCGCGGCGCGGCGTCGATGGGCCGGGTGTCGCGCGTGCTGGAGGCGCAGCCGGCGATCGCGGAGCCCGGTGACGCGGTGGCGCCTTCGGTCGTCCGTGGTGAGGTCGAGTTCCGCAACGTCTCCTTCCGCTATCCCGGCACCGGGCGCTGGGTGCTGCAGGGCGTCTCCTTCCGCATCGCCGCCGGGCAGACGGTGGCGGTCGTCGGGGGGACGGGGAGCGGCAAGTCCACGCTCGCCGCGCTGCTGGTGCGGCTCTACGACCCCGACGAAGGCGACGTGCTGATCGACGGGGTGCCGCTCCCGCGCTGGGAGCTGGGGCGGCTGCGCGCGGCGATCGCGGTGGTGCCGCAGGACACCTTCCTCTTCTCCGCCACGCTCGAGGACAACCTGGCGCTCGGCTTCGACGCGGCCGGGGAGGAGCGGCTGGCCCGCGTGCGCGCGGCGGCGCGGGTGGCGCGGCTGGACGAGACGGTGATGGGGCTCCCCGCCGGGTACGCCACGCTGCTGGGCGAGCGGGGGATCAACCTCTCCGGCGGGCAGAAGCAGCGCGCGGCGCTGGCCCGCGCCGTGGCGCGCGACGCGCGCATCCTGGTGCTGGACGACGCGCTCTCGGCGGTGGACACGCACACCGAGCACGAGATCCTGGAGCAGCTCCGCTCGGTGCTGGCCGGGCGCACCAGCGTGATCGTGAGCCACCGGGTGACGGCGGTGATGGACGCCGACCGCATCCTGGTGGTGGAGGGCGGCCGGATCGTGGAGCAGGGCACCCACGCGGAGCTGCTGAAGCGAGGCGGGACCTACGCCCTGCTGCAGCGGCGCCAGCTCCTTGCGGAGACCCTCGCGGCGGACGACCTTCTTGCAGCGGCCGGGGACGCCGTCTAGATTGCACGCTTCATCCGTTCCCGCATCAGGCCAGCCATGCCCGACCTCCGATTGACCATCCAGGGCGGCCACGAAGCCGAGGCCCGGCTGCGCGAGGTGCTCGCGCGCGAGGGCTTCCGCATCGTGGAGGGGCCCCGGGCCGCGGAGGACGGCCACCTGGTGGTGGAGCCCGACGGCCACGCGCACGGCCATGGCGCGCGCGAGACGGCGCGGCGCATCGAGGAGCTGGAGCGCACGGTGCTGGAGCTGCGCAACCTCGACGTGGCCAAGAGCCAGTTCCTCACCAACGTCTCGCACGAGCTGCGCACCCCGCTCACGGCCATCGTCACCTACGGCGAGATCCTGCGCGACGGGATGCTCGGCGAGGTCACGCCGCGCCAGCGCGAGGCGATCGAGAGCATGATCGGCTCCTGCCGCCAGCTCCTGGCGATGATCGAGGAGATCCTCACCTACGCCCGCACCAACGCGCAGGCCATCAACCTGCAGCCCTCCGCCTTCGCGCTGGAGGAGGTGGTGCGCTCCGTCTACGACATGAACGCGTCGCTGATCGAGCGGAAGAGCCTGGAGTTCGGCAGCGTGCTTGCGGCGGAGCTGCCGCGCGTGCACGCCGACCGCGACAAGGTCGCGCACGTGCTGGGCAACCTGATCGGCAACGCGATCGACTTCACCCCGGACGGGGGACGGGTGCAGGTGGTGGCCCGCCGCTCGCCGGTGGAGGCGGGGTGGATCGAGGTGGGGGTGGAGGACACGGGGATCGGCATCGACCCGCTGCACCACGACCTGATCTTCCAGGAGTTCGCGCAGGTCGACGCGAGCCGCGCGCGCATCCACCACGGCACCGGGCTGGGGCTGGCGATCGCGAAGCAGTTCGTGCGGCTGCACGGCGGCCGCATCTGGGTGGAGAGCGGGCTGGGCGAGGGGAGCCGCTTCTACTTCACGCTCCCCAGCGTGGACGCGTCCGCCTCCCCGGCGCTCGCGCGCGACGGCCGCGGCCCCGAGAGCGCGGCGGCGTGACGGAGGCCGCGGCGCCGCTGGTGCTGGTGGTGGAGGACAGCGACGCGATCCGCGGTGCGTTCACCATCCTGCTGGAGGAGAGCGGCTACACCGTGGCCGCCGCCGCCACCGGCGCCGAGGCCCTGCGCCTGGCCGCGGCGCGTACGCCGGACCTGGTCCTCCTCGACCTCGGCCTCCCCGACATGCTCGGGCTCGACGTGCTCCGCCGCATCAAGGCCAGCCCCGCCACCGCCCGCGTCCCCGTCGTCGCCCTCACCGGCCGCGACGACGATGCCGACCGCGCCGCGCTGATGGCCGCCGGCTGCGCCGCCTACCTCGTCAAGCCCGTCGACACGCAGCAGCTCATCCGCTCGATCCCGGGGTACATCGCAGCTTCTTGACGACAGCGAACAAATTTCACGATCTGAGCCACAGAGAAGACGCACGTCCTGCGCAACGGCTTGGAAGCGGCTGTTCTGGCGAGACGCTACGTCCGATGACGAACCACCGCGTGTAGGACCGAATCCGGGGATGGAGTCGGTGCATCTCCCCGACTCACGTGCTGACGCGGATATCGATCCTTTGGCCTGCAAGTCATTCCGCGGAAGATGTTTGCAGCGTGGCCGTCCTCGGGATGACATCGTTGGGATGGGCGCGTCAACACCAAGTGTTCAGGCGGATTCGGAATAAGACACAGAAACCCTTTACGGACTCGCTGCGGGGCCGCACTATGGTACCGGAGTTACGTCCCGAGACACTGCGCGCATGGAGCGGCCTTGGAGGACAGCGAGAAATTCCCCGAACGTATATTGAACTTCCAGTTCGACGGCACGCGCATAACGATGCCGCAGCTTCTGGAGGCCGCTTCGCGCGTTCTCTCCATTCTTCGCGAGGTGGACGCGCGCGCGACAGAACGGGAAGGTGGTTCGCTCGACTGGGTGATTCGGGATATGCATGCGGGAAGCGCAGCCTTTGAGGTGCAGGCTGAGCCAATGGGTGCCGCAACCCCCATCTGGGCTCCCGAAGTCGTGGTAAGGCATTTCAAGGACGGAATTCGGCGTGTCGTCGAAACCGGGGAGCGGCCGGAGTATTTCACCGAGTATGCGATGCGTCGCGCCTACGAACTTACCAGCCTCCTGGATCAGAACGGAATCGCGGGATTTCGCGTTGGGCTGAACGGGGATTCCGTTCGACTCACGCCCGAAATGCGTAAGCCTGTCAGAGAAGCGCTCGAGGGTCGGTATCAGGCGATCGGGAGTCTCGAGGGGCGTATCGATGGCATGTCGGCCCATGAGCCTCCATATTTTTGCACTGTCTACAGTATGCTGTCGGGTGAGCCGGTGCGTTGTTCCTTTGGGCCGGAATTGCTTGCCAAAGTCTGGGAAAACTTCAGACAGCGCGTAACTGTGCGGGGTGTATTCACTACGCGCCCCGATGGGGAAATTACCGGTATGCGCATCAATGACGTAGAGCGTTTCCCCGACGTAGACGACTTGCCATCCGTGGATGATATCCTGGGGATTTTAGTACATGGTGATTGAGCGGCGGTACTGGGACAGCGCCTGTTTCCTCGCCGTGCTTGGGAACGAAGTCGGCCGGGTTCAGGTATGCGAACCCATACTGCGGGCAGCGGCAAAGAGGGTAGTCGATATAGAGATCGTGACATCTGCGTTCACGATTACCGAGGTCCTGTATCCCAAGGGCGGCTCACCCCTTCCGGCGGCACTCCGCGCAACCGTAGCGCGCTTTTTCCGGCACCCCGGCATCATACTCGTCAATGTGGACCGCGATGTCGCCGAGCGTGCACAGGAGTTCTTCTGGGACCACAAGGTCAGGCCCAAGGATGCGATACACGTCGCGTCCGCCGTCGCCGCCAAAGTGACCGTCCTCGAAACCTACGACGACAAGCTGTTGAAGCTGTCGGGCAAGATCGGGGATGGCTCTCTGGTCATCCGCCAACCCTTGCCCCTGGTTGGCGCGGCTCCGCCAAAATCGGCCGTCGCGACGACATCGGATTCTCAGAATCAACTGGCGCTTGGGGAACCTGAATCGTAGCACTCAAGCCGAGCGCTCACGTTATGATCAACCGGCGTTCAGGCGCGAGTGGTCGGCTTCAGGATGACGTCGAAAGGGGGTCGATGGTTGATGGAGATGAGGGAAAACCCCTCGCGTCCGGCTCGACGCGAGGGGCTTCGTCGTGATTCGATGCTGCCGCTGGTGTCCGCGAAGGTGGACTGCGTGCCGTTGTAGCGGCGAGTTCACTCGCATCGTCGCCACATCATCGGTCCGCGCTTCGCCGTCACATCACATCCCGCTGGGGTACGTCTCGGGGACCTCGTGGTCGTCGACGGGCTCCATGTGGAGCGGGTGCAGGGCGCGGCTGCGGTCGATGTACAGCATGGCGTCGTAACGATACGGGAGGACCGTCGGCACGTAGTTGCCGTGTGCCTCGCGCTCCGGGTGGTAGACCACGCCGATGGCGCGGTGGCCGCGCGGGTCCAGCGCGCCATCCACCTCGTCGAGGCCCTCCAGCAGCACCAGCTTGTCCTCGGCGCCGGCCTGGTGGAAGAGGTGCTCCCAGCTCCCGCGCTTCGCCTCGGGGACGCGCATGCGCTGCATCGGCGCGCCCCACTGCTCGCCCGCGATCACGCTGCCGGCGTACGACGAGAAGCCGGCGATCACCACGTCGCTGCCGTACGCCTCGCGTGCGAGCTGGCCCACGTTCACCATCCCCACGCGCGCCATGTCGGTGGCCCGCGCGTCGCCGACGTGCGTGTTGTGCTCCCAGACGATGGCCCTGGACCGCGGGCCGTGGTGCTTCAGCAGCCGCTCCAGCGTCTCCATCATGTGCGTGTCGCGCACGTTCCAGCTCGCGGAGCCGCCGCGCACCATGGTGCGGTAGTAGCGCTCGGCATTGGTGGCGACGAGCGCGTTCTGCTCGGCGTTGAAGAACGCCTCGGGGTTGTCGCGGCGGAAGTCGGGCCCCTTCTGCCGCAGCGCGGTGAGCGCCTGCAGCACCTCCTCCTCGCAGTCGGTGGGCACCATTTGCGTCGCCCACGCGTACTCCTGCACGTCTTCCTCGAACGGGTCGAAGCAGCCGTACGATTGGCGCGCGCGCTCGGCGAGCTGCGGGTCCACGCGCTCCAGGTAGCGCGTCACGACGTCGATCGACTCCCACATCGAGTATACGTCGAGGCCGTAGAAGCCGGCCTTGCGCTCGTCCGGCAGCTCGCGGTTGTGCTCGCGCAGCCACTCGGCGAGGTGCACGACCTCCTTGTTCGCCCACATCCAGGTGGGCCAGCGGGAGAAGGCGTGCAGCACGTCGCGCGCGCTGCCGCCGCCGTCGTCCCACCCCTTCGCGTAGAGGTTGACGGTGTAGCAGTCCGGCCAGTCGCCCTCCACGGCGATGAAGCCGAAGCCCTTCTCGGTGATCAGCCGGCGCGAGATCCGGTCGCGCCAGGTGTAGTACTCGCGCGTTCCGTGGCTCGCCTCGCCCAGCAGCACGATCCGCGCGTCGCCCACGAGGTCCAGCAGCGGGTCCAGGTCCGCGTCGCTCCCCAGCGGCAGCGCGCGCTCGCGCACCGCCTCGATCAGCCTCTCGTCCCCCATCGTCCACCTCCCCCGTCCGTTCCGCGCCTCACCGGGGCCGGCGAATTCCGCAGGTTCCAGGCCGGGTTCCGCGCAGCCGGGACGCCCTCTCCCTGCGCCTTGGAGCGCAATCCCTCTCCCGTACCGGGCGAGGGGGGCTACGTCGGCGGAGGCGCGGCCTGCGATGGGTTTCGCGAGGCAGACGCGGCGTTACCGGGTAGGGCGCTGAGCCTCGGCCGACATCTGTGAATCAGTAATCGCTAGCGCGAGAGCCGCACGATGACGCCCTCGTCCCCAGCCAGCGCGACACGTCCGCGGATCGCGTCGTCCGCCCGGCTGGCGTCGGTGGACAGGACCACCTCGCCGGCGCCGACGAAGGCGAGCGAGGCGGGGTCCGGGCCGAGGTTGAGGGCGACCAGGAAGCGTGATCGCCCGTGCTCGCGCAGGAAGGCGAGGACGTCGCCCTCCGCATCCACCGGCGTGTAGGTGCCGATGGCGAGCGCGGGCTCGGCGCGGCGGAGGGCGAGGAGGCGGCGGTGCAGCGCCAGCATCGACTCGGGGTCGCAGCGCTGCGTCTCGACGTTGGTCTCGCGGTAGTCGGCGGCGAGGGGGAGCCAGGGGGTGCCGGTGGTGAAGCCGGCGTTCGGCGCGGCGCTCCACTGCATCGGCGTGCGCTCGGGGTCGCGGCCCAGTCCAATGCCGGGGACGTTCAGCTCGAACGGGTCGCGCACCCGCTCCGGCGGGATCGGCACGTCCGTCATCCCGATCTCGTCGCCGTAGTAGAGCGTCGGGGTGCCGCGGAGGGTGAGGAGAAGCACGGCTGCCACGCGCGCCTGCGCTCGGCCCACGCGGCTGGCGATGCGGGACCGGTCGTGGTTGCCCAGCACCCAGCTCGGCCAGGCCCCCGGCGGGAGGAGAGACTCGTAGCGGCGGATGGCGGCGTCGATCTCCCGCGCCTGCCAGGGGAGGACGATGAGCTGGAAGTTGTAGGGGAAGTGGCACCCGGCGCCCTCCTCGCCGTAGTACGCCACCACCCGCTCCACCGTGTTGTAGATCTCGCCGATCAGCACGCGGTCGCCCGCGTACTCCTCCACCACGCGCCGCATCCGCGCGATCACGGCGTGCACCTCGGGACGGTCGCCGGAATGGACGCGCAGCAGGCGGGTGTAGGGATCGTCGCCGGGGCGGAAGGCCGGGTTGGGAGGATTGTCGCGGAAGCGGTCGTCCTTGATTACGTTCTGTACGGCGTCCACGCGCAGCCCGTCCACGCCGCGGTCCAGCCAGAAGCGCATCACCTCCAGCATCTCCGCCTCGACGGCGGGGTTGCGCCAGTTCAGGTCCGGCTGCTCGCGCAGGTAGGTGTGCAGGTAGTACTGCCCCGTGGCGGCGTCCAGCTCCCACGCGCTCCCGCCGAAGGTGCTCAGCCAGTTGTTCGGCGGCCCCCCGCCCGGCGCCGGGTCTCGCCAGACGTACCAGTCGCGCCGCGGGCTCTCCCGCGACGCGCGCGACTCGGCGAACCAGGGGTGGAGGTCGGAGGTGTGGTTGGGGACGTAGTCCAGGATCACGCGGATGCCGAGCGCGTGCGCCGCGGCCAGCAGCCGGTCGAAGTCCTCCAGCGTGCCGAAGCGCGGATCGACGCCGCGGTGGTCGGTGACGTCGTACCCGAAGTCGCGCATCGGCGAGGGGTAGAAGGGCGAGATCCAGACGGCGTCCACGCCGAGCGCGCGCAGGTGGCCGAGCTTCGCGGCGATCCCCGGCAGGTCGCCGACGCCGTCTCCATCGCCATCGAAGAAGGAGCGGGGATACACCTGGTAGATGGCCCCGCGCCGCCACCACGGCACATCGTCCGCGATCGGCCCCGCGGTTCCGGTGATCGTCATCGCCATCCGCCGAATCCTTCGCCCGCGTTCGTCCGTAGGAGCATCACCCGACGCCGTTCCACCCGCTAGGAGCACCGCCGTGCAAGGCCCGCCGCCCCCCTGGTTCTTTCTCGCCCTGTTCCCGGTGCTCGCCGCGAGCGCGGGGATCGTGATCGCGAGCATCGGCGCTACCGTCTCGCGCGTCCGGCGCGGGAAGACGGTGGTGCAGCTCGCGCCCCCGGCGCCGGACGCGCAGGTGGCGCGGCTGCAGGCCGAGGTCGACGAACTGCGGGTGCAGGTGGAGCGCCTGACCGCCGCCGAGTCGTTCTATGCCCAGCTCCAGCGGCCGGCGGGCGCGGAGCACGCGCGCCTCGCCGAGACCCGCGCCACCGCCGGGAGCGCGTGAGCGGGACGCACGCACCCACTGCAGGAGACGCACCTTGCCACACTTCTTCATGTTCGGCGGGATGAACCTGGTCTTCGCCGCCATCGCGGTCTCGATGGTCGTGCGCGCCTTCCGCGGCGGCGGCGGGAGATGGCGACATCGCGAGTTCGGGCCGCAGGCGCCCGTGCTGCTGGAGGACCCGCGGGTGCCGCGGCTGCAGGCGGAGGTGGACGACCTGCGCCAGCAGGTGGAGCGCCTCGCCGCCGCCGAGTCGTTCTACGCCCAGCTCCAGGCGCCCGCGCCCAGGCCGCCGGCGCCACCCCAGGCCTCGTAAACCACGGGCATCACGCAGAGACGCGGGGGGAACGGG
>DASYJZ010000537.1:0-3150 GCA_035995965.1 Longimicrobium sp.
CGCGGCGCTGCTCGTCGTGGGCGCCGGCGCGGCCTGCGGGAGCGCCGGCGGGCAGTCCACCCAGGCGTCGCCCCAGCCCGCGCCCGCCGCGCCGGGCGACGTCGCCCGCGCCCAGGCCGACAGCGCGCGCCACCCCTGGACCGCGGCCGACGCCCGGTTCATGGCCCACATGATCGGCCACCACGCCCAGGCCATCGTGATGGCCAACTGGGCCCCCACGCACGACGCCAGCCCGTCCATCCGCGTGCTGGCGGCGCGCATCATCAACGCCCAGCAGGACGAGATCGCCACCATGCAGCGGTGGCTGCGCGACCGCCGCCAGCCCGTGCCCGAGGCCGTCCCCGGGATGAAGATGGTGATGGACGGCGTGGAGCACGTGATGCTGATGCCCGGGATGCTCACCGACGCGCAGATGGCCGAGCTGGACCGGGCGAGGGGGAAGGACTTCGACCGGCTCTTCCTCACCTACATGATCCAGCACCACCGCGGCGCCACCTCGATGGTGAGCGAGCTGTTCGGCACCTACGGCGCCGGGCAGGACGAGACCGTGTTCAAGTTCGCCTCCGACGTGAACGTCGACCAGACCACCGAGATCGAGCGGATGCAGCGCATGCTCGCCGACCTCGTGCTCGGGGGAGGGTCGCAGTGAGCGCCGCGTCACCCGCAGTCCACCCCAACCACTCCGCCCTCTCAGAGGATTCCGCCATGCAACGCGTTCATCGTCCCCGGGCCGCCGCCCGGCTCCTCGCCCTCTCGCTCGCGCTGGGGCTCACCTCGGCCGCGGCGGCGCAGGGGCCCAGCCCCGACCCGCGCGTGGGGCTGCGCGCCGGCAAGCACGACGCCGCCGAGGCCGCCTGGAACCTGCGCCGCATCGCCACCGCGCAGCCCGGGCCGCAGTTCGCCGAGAGCACCAACTCCGACCTGGCGTTCATCGGCAACTACGCCATCCAGGGCAACTACAACGGCTGGCAGATCTGGGACATCTCGACCCCCAGCCGCCCCACGCTGAAGACGGCGTTCTTCTGCCCGGCCTCGCAGAGCGACGTCTCCGTCTACCGCAACCTGCTCTTCGTCTCGGGCGAGGGGCTCACCGGGCGCCTGGACTGCGGCGGCCAGGGCGTGCAGGACACCGTGAGCCACGACCGGCTGCGCGGCCTGCGCATCTTCGACATCACCGACATCGCCCATCCGCGCAACGTGGGCAACGTGCAGACCTGCCGCGGCTCGCACACGCACACCGTGCTGGTGGACCCCAAGGACGCGGCGAACGTCTACGTCTACATCTCCGGCTCCGCCGGGGTGCGCTCGCCGAACGAGCTCCCGGGGTGCGTGCGCGCGACGCCCGAGCACGACCCCAACTCGTCGCTCTTCCGCATCGAGGTGATCAAGGTCCCGCTGGCGCACCCGGAGCAGGCGGCCGTGGTCAGCTCGCCGCGCATCTTCAACGACCTCACCGCGCCGCCGGTGCACGGCGAGGCCGCCGCTGACGTGGCCGCCGCCGCCCGCGAGGCCGCCGCCGCGCGCGCCCGGGGCGCGTACACCGTCACCATCCAGGGGGCCGAGCGGGTCGCGCCGCCGCAGTTCATCAACCCGCTGCTGGACAGCATCATGAAGTCGCGCGGCGGCACCGGCTCGCCCAGCGGGGCCGACAGCGCCGCCCTGCGCACCTCGCTGCAGGGGATCGTGGACCGCATGTTCGGCAGCCAGGGGCCGCGCACCGGCCCCACCCAGTGCCACGACATCACCGTCTACCCGGCCATCGGCCTGGCGGGCGGCGCCTGCGGCGGCTACGGGCTGCTGCTGGACATCAAGGACCCCGCGCACCCGGTGCGGCTCGCCGCGGTGGCGGACTCGAACTTCTCCTACTGGCACTCGGCGACGTTCAACAACGACGGCAGCAAGCTCCTGTTCAGCGACGAGTGGGGCGGCGGCGGGCAGGCCAAGTGCCGCGCCACCGACCGCCGCGAGTGGGGCGCCGACGCCATCTTCACGCGCAGCGGGTCGAACCTGACCTTCCAGAGCTACTACAAGCTCCCGGCGCCGCAGACCTCGGCCGAGAACTGCGTGGCGCACAACGGCTCGCTGCTCCCCATCCCCGGCCGCGACGTGATGGTGCAGTCGTGGTACCAGGGGGGCATCTCCGTCTTCGACTGGACCGACGCGGCGCACCCGGTGGAGATCGCGTTCCACGACCGCGGGCCGGTGGACTCCACGCACATCGCCGGCGGCGGGTCGTGGTCGGCGTACTGGTACAACGGCGTGATCGCGAGCTCCGAGATCTCGCGCGGCCTGGACATCTTCGAGCTCGCGCCGAGCGCGTTCATCTCGCAGAACGAGATCGACGCCGCGAAGACGGTGCACTACGACTACCTGAACACGCAGGGCCAGCCGAAGATGGTGTGGCCGGCCAGCTTCGCGCTGGCGCGGGCCTATGCCGACCAACTGGAGCGCTCGCACGGCCTCACCGCCGCGCGGCTCACCACGGTGCGCGGGGCGCTGAGCCGCGCGGAGCGGGCGTCCGGCGCGGCGCGGCGCACGGCGCTGAACACCCTCGCCACGCAGGTCACCGGCTACGCCGCCGGCTCGTCCGACGCTGCGAAGGTGCGGACGCTCGCGGGTGCGGTGCGGGACCTGGCCCGCGCGCGGTAAGCGTCTCGTAGACTCCAACGAGGGCCCGGCGCCCGCGTGTGCGACTCAGCACACGCGGGCGCTGGCCTTTCGTCGTGCCGCGGTCCGGCACGCAGTCTGCCGAAGGTGGACGCCCGGACCCTTACCGGGAGGTGGAGATGCCACAGGGAGACAAGTCTTCGTACACCGCGAAGCAGCGGCGCAAGGCCGACCACATCGAAGAGGGATACGAGGACCGCGGCGTGTCGCACAAGGAGGCGGAGAGCCGCGCCTGGGCGACCGTCAACAAGGAGTCGGGCGGCGGGAAGAAGTCGGGCTCGGGGCGCGGCAAGAAGGAGTCGCACGCCTCCTCGCGCAAAGGCGGCCGGAAGGGCGGAAGCAGCCGGTCCAGCGAATCGCGCAGCGCCGCCGCGAAGAAGGGATGGGCGACGCGCCGACGCCAGGGCACCGCCTGATTCCCAACAGAAGGTCTCACGCAGAGCCGCGGAGCCGCAGAGGAGCCGCCGTGGCTTTCTCTGCGGC
>DASYJZ010000538.1:0-10744 GCA_035995965.1 Longimicrobium sp.
CACAGCGAAAATGCGGGTGCGGCCGGAGTGCACGTGGCGGAGCAGCGCGGCGCCGATCTCCGGCAGCGGGAGGATCTCGCCCGCGGCTCCCAGTGCCGCGGCCGCGGCGGGCATCCCGTAGACCACGCTGGTGGCCTCGTCCTGCGCCAGGGTGGCCGCGCCGGCGCGGCGCAGCGCCAGCAGCCCCTGCGCGCCGTCGCTCCCCATCCCGGTGAGGAGCACGCCTACCGCGCTGCTCCCCGCCGCGGCGGCCGCGGAGTGGAAGAGCGCGTCCACGCTGGGCCGGCACCCGCCCAGGTGCGGCCCCGCCTCCACCTCCACCCGCCACCGGCCCGCCCGGCCACGAACCCGCGCGTGCCCCGACCCCGGCGCGATCAGCACCAGCCCCGGGACCACGGCGTCGCCGTCGGCGGCCTCGCGCACCTCCAGCCGGCAGCGCGCGTCCAGGCTGCGCGCGAACGCCGCGGTGAAGCCCGCGGGCATGTGCTGCGCCACCACCATCCCCGGTGCGTCGCCCGGGAGGCCAGCCAGCAGGGTGTGGAGTGCCTCCGTGCCGCCCATCGAGGCGCCCACCACCACCAGCCGCGCCGCGCGCGCCGTGCGCGGCGCCCGCGGCGGCGAGGGCAAGGGCACGGCCCTGGGCGCGGCGCCCACGGCGCGCGGCCGGGCTCGCGCGGCCTCGCGCACGGCACGCACCAGGTGCACCGCCACGCCGGCGAACCCCTCCCGCGCGCCCGGCTTGGCCAGCACCTCCACCGCGCCCAGCCGCAGCGCCTCCAGGGCGCTCTCGGTGCCGCGCTGGGTGAGCCCCGAGAACACCACCACGGGGAGCGGGTCGGCGTCCATCACCGCGCGCAGGAAGGCCAGACCGTTCATGCGCGGCATCTCCAGGTCCAGCAGCACCACGTCGGGGCGGCGCGCGCGCATCTTGTCCAGCGCCACCAGCGCGTCGGGCGCGGCGCGCACCTCCACTCCCGGCAGGCGGGAAAGCAGCGCGGTGACGAGCTGGCGCAGCACGGCCGAGTCGTCCACCACCAGCACCTCGATCCGCCCCGCCGCGGCGCTCACCAGTGCGCCCCGGAGGCGAGCAGCGCCTCGGCCTCGTCCGCCGGGACCGGGCGGGAGAAGAAGTAGCCTTGCCCGTAGTCGCACTCCAGGGCGCGCACCTGCGCCAGCTGGCCGGCGGTCTCCACCCCCTCGGGCACCACGTGCAGCCCCAGCCCGTGCGCCAGGCCCACCACGGCGCGCATGATGTCGCCGCACTCGCCGACCGTGCCCAGCCCGGCCACGAAGGAGCGGTCGATCTTCAGCACGTCCACCGGAAAGCGGTGCAGGTACGAGAGGCTGCTGTAGCCCACCCCGAAGTCGTCGACGCAGAGCCGCACCCCCAGCGCCTTGAGGCGGCAGAGCGTCTCCACCGCCGCCTCGCCGCTCTCCATGATGGCGCTCTCGGTGATCTCCAGGTGCAGGCGGTTGGCCGCCAGCCCCGCGCCCACCAGCGCGTCTTCCACGTCGGCCACCACGCCGGGGTGCCGGAGCTGGCGGGCGGAGAGGTTCACGGTGACCGCCACGTGCGCGGCGTACGGGTGGCGCTCGCCCCACTCGCGCACCCGGCGGCAGGCCTCGGCCAGCGCCCAGCGCCCCACCGGCACCACCGCCCCCGACGCCTCGGCGGCGCCCAGGAACTCGGCCGGCAGCAGCAGGCCGCGCTGCGGGTGGCGCCAGCGCAGCAGCGCCTCGAAGGCGGTGATCCGCCCGCTCTCCATGCACACGATCGGCTGGTAGTGCAGCGCGAACTCGTCCCGCTCCAGCGCGCGCCGCAGCGACCCCTCCAGGCGGAGCCGCTCCACGGCGCGGCGGTGCATCGCGGGCTCGAAGACGCTGCAGAGGCCCGGGCCCCGCCGCGCGGCCTCGGCCATGGCGGCGGTGGCATCGCGCAGCAGGTCCTGCGCGTGCAGGGTTCCCCCGTCCCCCGTCCCCATCCCGACGCCCACGCTGGCGGTCGCGAACACCTCGTGCCCGCCCAGGACGATGGGGAACCCCAGGCGCCGCTGGATGCGGGTCGCGGCGGCCAGCGCCCCCGCGGCCGAGTCCGCGTCGTCCAGCAGCACGGCGAAGCGGCCCCCGTCCAGCGCCGCCAGCCGGTCGGCGGGGCCCAGGCACGCGGCGATGCGCTGCTCCGCCGCCCCCAGCAGCGCCTCGCACCAGAGCGGTCCCAGCGCCTCACCGACCGCGTCGAGCTGGTCCACCCGCAGGCAGAGCACCGCGAACGGCGGCGCCCCCACCCGGCAGCGGCGCAGCCGGTCGGCGGCGTGCGCCAGGAAGGCCGCGGAGGCGGGGAGCGCGGCGGAGGCCGGCACGGCGCGGCGGATCGGTCTGATCACCATGATCTCTCCTGCGGGCCTCATCGGGCGGCCGCCGGGGCGGCCGGTCCGTCGGACCGGGTGTAGACGGTGGGGAGGACGTGCTTCGCCCGCCCGGTCACGCGGCTCAGGCTCTCGGCGTGCCCCAGGAACAGGTGTCCGCCCGGCTCCAGCCGGTCGAGCAGCCGGTCTACCGCGGCGGCGCGCGAGGCCGTGTCGAAGTAGATCAGCACGTTGCGGCAGAACACCAGGTCGAAGCGCCCCGCCAGGTCGTACTCCGCGTCGTTCAGGTTCAGCGGCTGGAAGCGCACCAGCCGGCGGAGCGCCGGGCCCGCGGCCAGCGTCCCCTCCTGCGATCGCCGGCCGCGCAGCATGTAGCGCCGCAGGTACGGCTCGGGGATCTCGTCCTTCTTGGCGATCGGCCAGATCCCGGTGCGGGCGCGCTCCAGCACCCCGGTGGAGAGGTCCGTCGCCACCACTTCCAGGCTCCACCCCTCGGCCGCGGGGAAGTGCTCCAGCAGCGCCATGGCCAGCGAGTACGGCTCCTCGCCGCTGGAGCACCCCGCGCTCCACGCCCGCACCCGCCGCGCGCGGCCGCGGGTGGCGGCCTCGGCGCGCCAGCGGGGGAAGAGGCCGGTGGCCAGGAACTCCCAGTGCTGCGGCTCGCGGAAGAAGCGCGTCTCGTGCGTGCACACCGCCTCCAGCATGCGGCGCCGCTCCGCCGGGTCGCCGCCGTCGGCCACCAGGCGCCAGTACGCCCCGAAGGAGCGCAGCCCCAGCGCGCGCAGCCGGCGCGAGAGCCGGCCCACCAGCAGCGCCTGCTTGCACTCGGCCAGGTGGATCCCCGCCTCGCGGTAGATGAGCGCCTGGAAGCGCGCGAACTCGTGCGGCCCCAGCGCCGGCGCCGACCGCGCCGCGCCCTCGGGCGGGAGGTCGAAGGCGGCGGGGCTCACTGCCCCGCCTCCGCGAGCCGCTCCAGGCGGCCCTCCGGGAGCGACTTCCAGCGCAGGCGCCGCGCGCTCGCCGCGGCCCGGCTCACGCCGCCACCTCCGCGGACACCGCGGCGGACTCTTCCGGCTCGAGGGACGTGTCGTCGGACGGATCCTCCCCTTCCCCCTCGGCCGACGCCACGGCGGCCGCCGCCGCGGCGTCTTCGGTGGAGAGGAGGAGGTCCAGGTCCAGCAGCAGGGCGAAGCGCCCGTCCAGCCGAGCCATCCCCCGCAGGAACTCCACCCGGGCGCGGGGGCCGAAGGGCGGCGGCGGCTCGATGTCGCCGGGGTGCAGGTCCACCACCTGGCTCACCGCCTCGGCGATCACGCCCATCACCGTGCGCTCGCCCTCCAGCGCCACGTCCACGATCACGATGCAGGTGCGGCCGGTGACGGGGGTGTCGGGGAGCCCCAGCTTCACCGCCAGGTCCACCACCGGCACCACGCGCCCGCGCAGGTTCAGCACCCCGCGGATGGAGGGCGGCGCGGTGGGAACGCGGGTGACCTCTTCGTAGCGGAGGATCTCGCGTGCCTGGAGGAGTTCCACCGCGTACTCCTCGCCCGCCAGCCGGAAGGTGAGGTACTGCCCCACCTCGCCCGCCTCGGTTGCCGTGCTCATACGCTCCTCCACGGCTAGAAGCGGGTGAAGTCGTGGCCGGCCGGCATGGCCGCCGCGTGTGCCCCGCGGCCGTTGCCGCGCTGCGGCTCGGGCGCGGGGCGCGGGCGCGCGCGGGGCTCGCCCACCCCGTCCACGTGGAAGAACGCCGTGAGCTGCTGCAGCGCGTTGGCCTGCGACGAGAGCTCCTCGGCGGTGCTGGCCAGCTCCTCGGCCGACGAGGCGCTGCGCTGCGTCACCTGGTCCATCTGCGCCACGGCGCGGTTGATCTGGGCGACCCCCGCGGCCTGCTCGGCGCTGGCGGCGGCCACCTCCTGCACCAGCTCGGCGGTGCCGCGGATGGCCGGCACCAGCTCGGCCAAGAGGCGCCCGGAACGCTCCGCCACGGCCACGCTGGAGCCCGCCAGCCCGCCGATCTCCTTGGCGGCCGTCTGGCTGCGCTCCGCCAGCTTGCGCACCTCGGTGGCCACCACGGCGAAGCCCTTGCCGTGCTCGCCCGCCCGCGCCGCCTCGATGGCCGCGTTCAGCGCCAGCAGGTTGGTCTGGTAGGCGATCTCCTCCACGATGTCGATCTTCTCGGCGATGGTGCGCATCGCCGCCACCGTCTCCTGCACGGTGCGGCCGCTCTCGTCGGCGTCGCGGGCGCCCTGCACCGCCATCTGCTCCATGCGGCGCGAGTTGTCCGCGTTCTGGCCGATGGTGGCGCCCATCTCCTCCAGGCTGGCCGAGGTCTCCTCGACCGAGGCGGCCTGCTCGCTGGTGCCCTGCGAGAGCGAGCTGGCGGTGGCCGAGACCTGCTCCGACGCGGCCGAGAGCGCGCCTGCCCCCGCCCGCACCTCGGCGATGGTGTGCGACAGGCGGCGCACCATCTCGGCGAAGGCGGCGCCCAGCACGTCGCGCTCGCCGCGCGGCGCCACCCGCACCGTGAGGTCGCCCCCGGCGATCTGCTCGGCCGCCGCGGCGATCAGCCGCTGCGAGCGCACCATCTCGGCGAAGGCGTTGCCCAGCGTGTCGGCCGCGGAGCGCGGCGCCACCTGCACCGACACGTCGCCCGCGGCGATGCGTTCGGCCGCCTCGGCCATTGCGCGCTGCGAGCCGGCCATCTCCCGCATGGCCCCCAGCAGCCGCCCGGTCTCGTCGCGCGTGGCGCCCTCGATCTCCACCGCGGTGTCGCCCTGGGCGATGCGCTCCACCACGTGCACGGCGTGGCCGAGCGGGCGGGTGATGCTGCGGATGATGACCGCCGAGGCGGCCAGCGTGGCCGCCACCAGCAGCAGCGTGAGCCCCAGCCCCAGGTTGCGCGCATCCTGGTAGCTGGTCACCGCGCGCGCGGAGAGCGAGTCGGCGGTGGCGTCGGCGTGCTTCTGCACGCGCTCCACGATGGCATCGAAGCGGGTGGTGGGCTCGCGGTCGATCCCGCGCACCAGGCTGTCGACCGCTTGGGCCGAGGCCGCGCTGCCGTCGAAGCGCTCCAGCGCCGCGTGGTAGCGCCGCCCCAGCTCGGCGTGGCTGGCGGCCAGCTCGGTGACGTCGGCGCTCTCCAGCCCCTGCCGGGCGAGCAGCGCGCGCAGCGAGTCCAGCCCCGCCTGCACCCGCTTCTCCTGCGTGTCGAACCCTTCCGTGTACTTCGCCCGCTCGGTGGGGTCGGAGCCGCGCAGCAGGATGTTCTTCCACTCCTGCACCTGGATCTTGAAGTGCACCTGGGCGCTGCGCGCGCCGTCCACCGACTCGCGCAGCAGCCGGGCCGAGGCCAGGCTCCCACGGTTCTGCTCCATCCCGTCCTTCAGCGAGCGCACGCTGAGGGCGGCGTACACCCCCACCAGCAGCGCGACCAGCCCCACCAGCCCGAACAGCCGGGCCCCGATCTTCAGGTTTGCGAGCATCTGTGCCCTCCCAGGGGCGTCGTGGTTGGGGCGAGGTGGCGGGGTGCGGACGCACCCCGCCGCGGCGGGGCGCCGAACGCGCCCCGCGCGACCCTCGCCCGGGTCGTGTTTGCCTGCGAACGTCCCGCTAGCGGGGCGGCTGGAACTGGAACTGGAGCTGCACGCGCAGCCGGCCCTCGTCGAGCCGGGTGCCGCTCGCCCCGCCGGTCCGCGCGTCGGCGGTCTCGGTGGAGAGGAAGGTGTAGTCCGCCGCGAGCTTGAGGTCGTGCCCGTGCACGTACCAGGTGGCGAACGGCGTGACCTCGCGCACCCGGTCCATCTCCCGCGCCGCGTCGGGGTCGAGCCCGCCCACCCGCAGGCCTGCCTCCAGCCGCGCGGGGATGGCGAAGGCCCCCGCCTGCGCGTACCACCCGCGGGCCTCGCGCCGGGCCAGGCCGGCCTGCCGCGGGTCCACGGTGCGGCGGAAGAGCTCCGCGCTCGCCGCCACGCCGCGCCAGCGAAGGGCCGCGTCGGCCCCGACGCTCGTCACCCGCGCGTCGTCGCCGTGGTCCACCGTGCACCCGGAGGCCGTGCAGGTGCGCGAGGGGGCCTGCAGCCCGGAGACGCCGTTCACCTCGTGCAGCCAGCCGCCGTTCAGGTTGGCGTTCAGGCCCAAGGAGACCAGGAGGCGGCGCTGCTGCTCGAGCGCGGGCCCGGTGTAGGGCACGGCACCCAGCGGCGACACGGCCACCCGCGCCGCGAACTGGTCCGCCGCGTCCTGCTGGCTGTTGCGGTTGTTCCCCTCGCCGTTGAACACGCCGGCGTACCATTCCACCCTGCCGCCGGCCGGGAGCCCCCAGAGCATCACCCCGTCGTCGTCGCCCTTCGCGAACTCGTCGGAGGCCAGCGACCGGTCGGCCGCCTGCTGCTGGAACGACGAGGTGAGCTGCTGCCGGCCGAAGGGCACCTTGAACTTGCCCGCGCGGAGCTGCGCGTCCGTGCCGTGCAGCCGCCAGTTGACGAAGGCGCGCTTGAGCGAGACGGACTGGCCGGCCAGCTCGAGCTGCACGGTGTACTCCAGGCGCGGGTCGTAGGCGAAGCCCTCCAGCACCAGCCGGCCGCGGCGGATGCGCAGCAGGCTGGTGGCCTGCGCCCGCGGGCGGGTGCCGGCCGCGCTCCCGTTCAGCTTGGCGTCGGCCTGGCCGTCGGGCGTGGCGTACTGGTAGAGGGTCTGCACCCGTCCGCTCACCTTCAGCTTGAAGGTGTCGGCCGGCGCGGCGGCGCTCCCGGCGGCGGCTGCCGGAGACGCGGCCGCGGCGAGCGCCAGGGCAGCCAGCGCCAGCGCGGCGCGGCGGAGCGAGGGGGTATGCATCGGGATCAGCCTTCCAGGGTGGTTTGATGGGATCGGGTCGGGGCCGCGGCGCGCTCCAGCGCGCGGCGGACGAGCACGGGCACGTCCAGGATCAGCCCCACCCGGCCGCTCCCCAGGATGGTGGAGCCGGAGAAGCCGGAGACGCCGTCGAAGGCGGTCCCCAGCGGCTTCACCACGCTCTGGGTGGCGCCCAGCAGGGTGTCGACCACCAGGCCGGCGGGGCCGCTCTCGTGGCGCACCACCACCATGCTCTCGCGCCGCGGGGGCTCTCCGGGCAGCCCCAGGGCGTCGCGCAGGCGCAGGTAGGGGAGCGGCGCGCCGCGCAGGCTCGCCACCCCCTCGCCCACCCCTTCGTGGCGCACGCGGGGGAGCTCCATGCACTCCACCACCGCCTCCAGGGGAACGATGAAGGTCTCTCCCCCGGCCGCGAAGGCGAACCCGTCCACCAGCGCCAGGGTGAGCGGGAGGCGCAGGGTGAAGGCGGTGCCCTCGCCCGGGCGGCTTTCGATGGAGACGGAGCCGCGCAGCGCCTCGACGCTGCGCCGCACCACGTCGAGCCCCACGCCGCGGCCGGAGAGGTCGGTCACCGCCTCGGCGGTGGAGAAGCCGGGCTCCAGCAGCAGGCGGAAGAGCTCGGCGTCGCCCATCCGCTCCGGCTCGGCCGCGAACGCCAGCGCCCGCGCGCGGGCGGCGATGCGGGCCCGGTCCAGCCCCGCACCGTCGTCGCTCAGGCGCACCACGATGCTGGAGCCCTCGTGGCGGGCGCTCAGCACCACCGTCCCGCAGCCGTCCTTCCCCTGGCGGCGGCGCGTCTCCGGCGCCTCGATGCCGTGGTCCACCGCGTTGCGCACCAGGTGCGTGAGCGGGTCGCGCAGGTGCTCCACCACGCTGGTGTCGACCTCGACCTCCTCGCCCTCCACCACCACCCGGCAGAGCTTGCCGTGGGCGAAGGCCAGGTCGCGCACGGTGCGGAGGTAGGGGCGGAAGACGGGGCCCAGCGGCACCATCCGCAGCCGCATCACGCTCTCCTGCAGCTCCTGGTGCAGCCGGTCCGCGTCGTCGTGCGCCTCGGCCAGCGCCGCGAGCGGCGCGCCGTCGGCCAGCAGCTGCCCCAGCCGGCCGCGGGCGATGGCGATCTCGCCCACCAGGTCCAGCGCGCGGTCCAGGCTGTCGATCCGCACCCGGAGGGTCGGGCGCGGCCCCTCGGCCGCGGGGGCGGGAGCCGCGGCCTGCGCCGGTTCGTCGCCGTCGCCACAGTCGCCGGCCGCGCAGTCGCCGATGCGCTGCAGCAGCGCGCGGTCGCCGGCCGGGAGCTCGTCGAGCCCCGCCACGGCGGCGGGGACCAGCGCGCGCAGCGCGTCGACGCCGCGCAGCAGCAGCCCGGCCAGCGGGGGGGTGAGGGCGAGCTCGCCCTCGCGCAGCCGGTCCAGCACGTCCTCCACCCCGTGGGCGAACTCGGCCACCGGGGCCAGCCCCAGGTTGGCGGCGTTCCCCTTGAGCGTGTGCGCCGCGCGGAACACGGTGTTCAGCGTCTCGGCGTCGCCGGGGCGCGCCTCCAGGGCGAGGAGCGCGTCCTCCAGCTCCGCCAGGTTCTCCTCGGCCTCCGCCAGGAACACGGGGAGGATGGCGGCCAGGTCCATGTCCATGGCGTCAGATCCTCCGCGCCTGGACGGCGCCGCTGTGGGTGTGGAAGACGAGCCTGCGCCCGCGCCGCCCGCCGGTGTCGCGCTCCAGCACCGGGATCCGCTCGTCCTCCAGGAAGCGGAGCGCCGCCTCCACGTTGCGCTCGCCCAGGTGGTTCCCCGAGGCGCAGAAGGCGGCCAGCACGCAGGCGCCGCCGTACACGCGCGCCGCGAGCCCGGCGGGGCGCGCGCCGGCCTCCAGCACCGAGGCCAGCAGCCGCTCCATGGCCACGTCGCCGAAGCGCGCGGTGGGGCGGGGCTGCCCGGCCGAGTCGGGGAGGAGGAAGTGGTTCATCCCGCCCACCCCGCGCTCCGCGTCGAACAGGCACACGCCCACGCACGAGCCCAGGATGGTGCTGAGCACCAGCGGCCGGGCCGAGGCCGCGACCTCGCCGGGGTGCAGGTAGGCGGCGTCGGAGGCCGCGGCCTGGGCCCGGGCAGGGGGGGTCACGCGGCGGCCTCCAGCAGCCGCGACGCCCGCAGCGCCGGCGCGGCCCGGTTGGCCAGCAGCGCGAAGAGCTCGACGTCGAAGGGCTCGAAGGCGAGCTTCTGCGGGAGGAAGCCCCACACCACCACCACCCCCGCCACCCGCGCGCCGATGCGCAGCGGGATGCAGGCGGCCGGCTCGCCCGGGGCGTCCGGGTGGGGCGACTCCGCCCGCCAGGCGTCGCCGCTCTCCAGCACGCGGGCCACCACGCCGGCGGGCGCGTGGCGGCGGAAGCGGCCGTCCACCACCCCGCAGGCGTGCACGGGCACCAGGGCCCCGCCCTCCACCTCGAACACGCCGAACTCCTCGGTGCCGGCCAGGTTGATCATCACCTCCTCCAGCGCGCGCAGCGCAGAGGCCTCGTCGGCCGCCTCGTGCAGCGCCGTGGCGGCCACCCACAGGCGGGTGAGCACCGAGAGGCGCTCGTCCAGCTCGGCGTGCTCGGCGGCCATCCGGCGGTTGGCGCCCTCGGCGGCCTCCACGCGGCGGCGCAGGCGCACCAGCTCGGCCTGGCAGCGGTCCAGCCGGGCGCGCGCGGAGGGCTCCGGCTCGGCCGCGGACGACGGGGGGTTGGGGTCGCGCTTCATTCGCCCAGGAAGCTCCTGACCTTGGAGAGCAGCTCCAGGCCGTCGATGGGTTTGGTGATGTAGTCGCTGCAGCCGCTCAGGAAGCCGGACTCCACGTTCCTGGCCTCGGCGCGGGTGGTGACCATCACGATCGGGGTGGAGCGGGTGGTGCGGTGGCTGCGCAGCCGCTTGCAGGCCTCGAAGCCGTCCATGCGCGGCATCACCACGTCCATCAGGATCAGGTCGGGGAGCTCGGCGAGCGCCATCTCCACCCCCTCCTGGCCGTCGCGGGCGGAGACCATCTCGTACTCGCTCTTGTTCAGGATCATCCGGATCCACATGTGCGTGGTCGCGGAGTCGTCCACGAGCAGGATCTTCCTGCGCGGCGGGGCGTCGGCCTCGGCTGCTGCGGTGGGTGGAGTCATCTCCGGGTGCGCTCGGGGTGGGGCGGCGGGGCGCGGCCCTGGTGCCGTCATCCCCCCGTTCGTCGTCCGCCCTTTCCAAAGCCGGTTTCGTACCCGATGGGCGGTGCGTGAGGAAGGGCCGTACACGTCGTTCCGACGCAACGGCTTCCGGCCGCGGGACACAACAGATGACGGCGGAGAGGTGGGACGATTTGTCCCAGCGGTGGGGCGATCGTGCGGAGCGGATTTGCGCGGGACAACGAGAGGAGCAGACTTGGGATCGACGACCCGGTCTGCTCCTTTTTCCTTCGATGCTCAGCCGGTCCAGGTCCCGCGAGGGCGTCCGACGGCGTGGGGGGCGGCGCGGCGTTCGCTGCTCCAGCCGCCGCATAGTGTCCCTTAC
>DASYJZ010000539.1:0-5950 GCA_035995965.1 Longimicrobium sp.
TCGCCGCCGGTCTCGCGCACGGCCGACCGCTCGCGCGCGCCGTGGAGGACGCGCTGGACTACGTGCACCGCGCCATGCTCGCCGCCCCCGGCCTGGGCTCCGGCCACGGCCCGCTCAACCATGGGGTGCCCGGTCCCGAGACGGATTAGCGCTCCTCGATTCAGCGATCGCCGTTGCCCCTCTACGCCCCGACCGGCGTGAGCGCCGGGACCTCGGCGTGCAGCGGGAGCGTCACGATGAACGTCGTCCCCCGGCCGAGGACGGACTCCACCTCCAGCCTCCCCCCGTGGCCCTCCACGATCTCGCGGCAGATCGCCAGCCCCAGCCCCATCCCCTTCCCCTTGGTGGAGACGAACGGCTGGAAGATGCTGTGCAGGTTCTCCGGCGCGATCCCCGGCCCGTTGTCGGTCACCCGCACCTCCGCCGCGCCCCCCGCGCGCGCCACCGACACCCACAGGCGCGGCGGCTCGTCACGGTCGGCCATGGCCTCGCGGGCGTTGCGCACCAGGTTCTCGAACACCTGCCGCAGGTAGTAGGCGTCGCCGTACACCGTGGCCGGGGCGATGGCCGAAGCGTCGAGCACCAGCCCCGTCTCCGCCGCCTCGCGCGCCTCCACCCCGGTCACCTGCTGCACCAGGTCGTCCAGCCGCATCGCCCGCCGGCTCAGCGCGCGCCGCGCGCCGCTGGCGTACACCGAGAGCTCGTCCAGCATCGCCACCAGGCGCTGGCTCTCGCCGACGATCGCCTCGCACACCTCCTTCCGCTGCTGGGCCTCGCTGACGATCCGCTCGTCCTGCAGGATGTCGGCGTGCAGCACGATGGTCTGCAGCGGGTTCTTGATCTGGTGCAGGATGCGCGCGGTGGCGGTGCCGATGGCGGCGAGCTTCTCCTCCTCCACCCGGCGGCGGTCGCTGCGCCGCAGCAGGGCGATGATCACGGCGCCGGTGAACACCACCACGCTCACCACCACGATCACCGCGACCGCGAAGAGCACCTTCATGTTCGCGGCGTCGGGGCCGGCTTGCAGGATCATGATTCGGGCGATGGAAGCGCGTGCGCCGCGCGGACGGCGCCGCGCGGCGGAGGAGGGAGCATGGTCAGGCTGATGGGGCGTGCGAAATCCGGGCGAGCGAAGGCCGCGATCAGTCCTCGGAATGGTCCTCGGTGCGCGACACCGAGAAGGCGATGGTCTCGCCGGCCTCGTCGCCGTCGGGCACCACCGTCTCCACCACGATGCGGCGCACCACGTGGCGCGGGTCGTCGAGCGTGACCTCGAACTCGATCCCCAGCTCCGGCGCGGCGATGTGGGTGCGGACCCGGCGGCCGGGCTCGGTGGCGGGGGGCTCGGGGTTGCGCAGGAGGGTCTTGGTCGACTGCCGTCCGGAGTCCAGCCCCCGGGTCACCTTGACCTGCCTGAACCAGTCCGGCTGGTAGCCGACCAGGTAGGTTCGCCCTCGCTGGTCCTCTCCGTGCCCTTCTCGATTGTGGCGTGCCACGGTCTCCCTCCGGCTGGCGCGGTGTCCGGGGCGGCGGCGCATTTTCCGGAATGTCCGGCGCGGAGAGGCCCTTTGTCAAGGAACGCATTTTCGCCGCCGCCCAAGCGCTGCCGCGCGTCACCCCCAACCGGCCGGCGAATGCGAACCCGAAACTTAGCGGATTTCGCCCCCGCCGCGCCGGGGGCCGGCGAGCCCGACCGTACTGTCCCGAAAAGCGTCCCCTCCTTCCCGCACGGCTGCGGAGCGGGAGAGGTTGAATTCATCCGCGCCGGAGCGGCCCGAGAGAAAATGCTCTAGCGGAGCGCGGCCGCCGCGGCGGCCCTGCGCGCCGGCTCGTCGCGGCCCGCGAAGGCCAGGTAGGCCACCAGGAGCAGGGCGAAGAGCGCCGCCAGCGTGAGCTTCACCTCGCGCGGCAGGTCCGAGGGGGAGATGAAGCCCTCGATCGTCCCCGCCACCACCAGCATCACCGCCGTGCCGCCGATCAGCGACACCGCCTCGCGCCCGCGCACCACCAGCGCCTCGCGCCGCGTGATCCGGCCCGGGAGGAGGAAGGCCGACCCCAGCCAGAGCCCCGCGCCCCCCGCGATGCAGATGGCGGTGAGCTCGATCACCCCGTGCGGGAGGATGAACGACCAGAGCTGCAGGTTGGCGCCGTAGTTGGCGAACACCGCCGCCACCGCGCCGAGCTGCACCCCGTTGAAGAGCAGCACCAGCGCCGTCCCCGCCCCCGCCAGGATCCCCCCCGCAAAGGCCAGGAAGGTGACCTGCACGTTGTGCGTCATCAGGAAGGTCGCCATCAGGCCGCCGCCGTCGCTCGAGTCCACGTACCCCTTCCCGTGCGCCTGCCGCTCCTCGGCCTCCTCGGCGCGCTGCATCAGCACCGCGGGCAGCATGCGGCGCCCCATGAGCGGGTCGCTGCGCACCGCCGCGAAGGTGAGGATCGCGGGGAGGTAGAGGAGGACGCTGGCGGCCAGGATCGGCCTCCAGCGCAGCCGCACCAGGGCGGGGAACCCGCCCGCGATCCAGCGCCGGAAGCCGCCCCATCCCCCGGTGGGCGCGCTGTAGAGCAGGTTGTGCCCCGCGCCGACGGCGCGCTCCAGCGTGAAGAGCAGCTCCGGCGAGCCGCCGTAGGTGCGCGCACGCGCCAGGTCCGACGCCACCTCGCGGTAGAGCGCGGCGAAGCGCGACACGCGGCGCTCCCCCATCGCGGGGAGCCCGCTCCGCCGGGCCTCGGCGAGCATGCGGTCGTACTCGTCCCACATCGGCTTCTGGCGGCGGAAGAGCGCGGTGGCCTGCGGCGACCCGGCGCGCCCGCCCGCCCCCGACGCCCGGCGGCGCGCGGCCTCCTCCTCGTAGATGGCGCCGAGGAACGCGTCGGCGGGCATCTGGCCGCGGCGCGGGTCGGCCTGGAAGCGCCCCACCAGCCGCTGCATCAGCGTCCCCGCCACCTGGGCGCGCACGGCGTACTCCAGCCCGGCGCGGCGCTGCACGTACATCGACAGGGCGGCGAACTCGGGGTCCGCCAGCCGCGGCGGGCCGAGCGACGCGGCGCCGGGGTCCACCGCGCGCTCCTCGGGGATGGGCTGCCCGGTGCGGTCGCGCACCACCACCGTCCCCGCGGCCAGGTCGCCCAGGCGCTTGGTGCGCGGATGCAGCATCATGGTGAGCGCCGCGAACCCCCACGACGGCGCCGGCTGCATGTCGATGGCGCGCAGCAGGTTGCGCACGGCGGCCGCGCGGAAGCTCACCGGGTACCCGCCGTCCTGCACCACGCGGATGCGCATCATCTTCTTCCCCGGCGTCTGCCCGTCGCGGAAGCCCTCGTAGAACACGTAGTAGCCGGCCGAGGCGAGGAACCACACCAGGATGAAGAGGCCGATCACCAGCTCTCCCGGGATCACCGCACCCAGCCCCATCGCGGCGCCGGCGAGGATCACGGCGAGCAGCCCGATGAAGATCAGGGCCAGCAGCAGCCCGTCGATGAGCATGGCGGTGAACCGCGACCCCAGGTCGGCGAGCTCGTATCCTACCGACACGTGCTCGGGGGTCTCGACGTCCACCTGCCGGTCGCTGAGCGCGTACGCCCCGGGCGGTTGCATGCGTGTTTCGGGGGATGGAGATGCGGAAGGGATCATCGAGGAAGTCCTTTTTCGTCCAAGCAGCCGTCGCGCCGTCATTGTTCGGGGTGATCAGACACCAGACCTGCGCGGTGTCATCCCGAGGCCCGACCGCGAAGGGCCCGCCGTCGCTCTGACGTCCGCAGGGCCGAGGGATCTAGCCCGGGACGCCACGAGTCCCGGGCGCGGCAGCGTCGCGAACGCCGACGCTCGCGACGGTCGACAGCGACGCATGGCACTGTGCGAGTCTGCGAGAGACAGCGTTTCTCAAATACCACGACCAGCTGCCGTCGAATCTAATCGCCTCCTCCACGCCCTGCGAGTGCCCGCGCCGCCGCGCGCACGACGAACCCGGCCGCGAGCACGGCCATCCCGACTGCTGCCGTCCGCCAGGAGAGCGATGCCGCGAGCACCAGGCATCCCACGAGCCCGACGGCGGGGACGGCGTCCGGGTAGAGCTTCGCGGCGCGCGGCATCCGCAGCGCGGCGAGGTTGGCGACGGCGTAGTAGAGGAGGATGGCGAAGCTCGCCGCCGGCGCGACCGCCCGCAGCGTCCCGAACGCCGCCGCGCCCGCCGCCGCGACGCCGACCAGCACCACCGCCCGGCGCGGCGACGAGCTGACCGCGTCGACCTTCGCCAGCCACCCGGGCAGGTCGCCGCCGCGGGCCATGGCGAACACCATCCGGCTGAGCCCCAGGAGCTGCGAGAGGAGCACCCCCAGCATGGCGCAGACGGCGCCGGCGGACACTGCGGTCTCCAGCGCTGGCATCCCCATCGCCCGCGCCACCTGCGCCAGCGGTGCGTCCCCGCGCGCCATCGCCGCCGTCCCCCCCGCCCCGACGGCGGCGAGCGCTACCGCGAAGTACAGCACGGAGACGGAGGAGACGGTGATCAGGATGGCGCGCGGGACGGTCCGGCGCGGCTCGCGCACCTCCTCGCCGAGCGTGGCGATGCGCGCGTAGCCGGTGTAGGCGAAGAAGAGCAGCGCTGCCGCCCGCAGCACCCCGCCGGCTCCCGCCGGCGCGAACGGCCGCAGGTTCGCCGCGTCGAACCGCAACGCCCCCGCCGCCGCGAAGGCGACCAGCACCGCGATGGAGATGGCGACGATGGCGAGGTTCACCGCGCTCGACTTTCGCACCCCGAGCGCGTTCACCGCGGTGAAGAGCACGATGGCCGCGAGTGCCACCGCGCGACCGGGAAGCCCCGGCGCCACCCGCTCCAGGTACGCCGCGATGCCGAGCCCGACGGCGCCCGCGGCGGCCGTCTTGCTGGCGAGGAACATCCACCCCGCGGCGAAGCCCGCCCACGGATGGAGCACGCGCCGGCCGTACTCGTAGGTGCCGCCCGCCTGCGGATACGCTGCCGCCAGCTCCGCCGAGCTGAGCGCGTTCGCGGCGGCGGCGGCCCCCGCCAGCGGCAGGGCCAGGAGCAGCGCCGGCCCCGCGACCCCCGCCGCGATCCCGGTGACCACGAAGATCCCCGCGCCCACGATCGCGCCGAAGCCGATCCCCACCGCGTCGCCCAGCCCCAGCGAGCGCCGCAGCCCGGGCGCTTGGTCCCGCTCCCCCTCCGCCATAGAATACCCCGCCCCCGGTTCGCGCCCGGCGCCAATCTCGCCGTCCCGTGATCGCAGACGCAACGCGCAGGGCACTATCCTGGCTGCGCGCCCGCCGTCTCCGCGCTGCCGCGGAGGGACGCTCTCGGTCCGCGGTTACGCCGACGCGCACACACCGGCAACTGATTCGATCAGGGTTCGAGTGGAGCCGGCATCCACGCGCCCCGTCCGCGATCGAGCGGTGCGGACGTAGCGACCGAGCGAACGGAGAGCGTCCACAGGCAGCGCTCGCGCTGAGTGATCGAAAATTTTTGTGGAGCACCCCACCGCCTTGCATCCATCCATCGTAAAGGGATGAGGACGTGGCGGCGCCGCGGTCGGATGATGCCGTCCGGGGAAAAGGCGCGCTGCTCGCACTCCAGACGCCGTCGCCTTCACGAGTCGGCGGACGCGCGCACAAAACGGGGAATGAGCCGATCCCCCTGATGACGCAGTTGAGGGTTTATCGGCCGCCGGGGAGTGGGTCGCCCGCGAAAAAATTTCGATGGCCGCGGCGCATTCCGCCGCCTGTTCGCCTTGAGCGAGCTCCCCCGCCATGCAGTCGGTGCGACGCAACCGGCATCCCGCATCCGAGGCCTGGCACTTGGCACTTGGCACTTGGCACTTGGCACTTGGCACTTGGCACTTGGCACTTGGCACTTGTCCTGGCACCCTCGCCCATGACCTTCGAAGAATCCCACGGCGTCCACCGCGTCGATCTCAACTGGAACGGGCTCCCGGG
>DASYJZ010000540.1:0-5586 GCA_035995965.1 Longimicrobium sp.
CCGGTGTTCACCACCGCGAACCGCGCGCCCTCCCGCACCGAGAGGTCGCTGGGGACGATCCTCCACGCGGAGACGCGCCCGCTCGCCGTGAGCTCGGTGGTGAAGGCCGAGAGGGTCATCCCCGTGCTGCCGCTGCTGTGCTGGCACGCACCGGCGCCGAGCGCGGCGTTGAAGGTGGCCGGGTCGCAGTCGTCGCGCAGCTGGACCACCCCGACCGCGCCGGTCGTGTTGTCGCACGCGGCGAGGAGCAGCAGCGCGGGAAGGAGGGCGAGGGTGACGCGGACGAGTCGCATGTCCCACCTCCGAGTAAAGGAAACGCGGATCGGACCGCCGCCGCTCCCGGTGGGTGGAGGAGGATCCCCCCGGATTCGCGGCGCGTGCGGTCTGCCCGAGCCGCATCCGCATCACACGGCATGCCCGGCTGAAGACAAGGATTGGCGCGGATCGCCACGTCCGGCCGCGCCGTCTGTGTCGCGCATGGAGACACCGGTGCACGCCCACGCGACACCCCGCGCCTCGATCGAACACAGGGATTGCACCATCGATCGGGGAACCTGGTATAATCCCAGCGCGCTGATCTCGCACATCCTCGTGGACACCGTACCGGCAACGCGTGAAACGAACCGAGCGCTTGGGCGAAGCCGTCGCACCGGATGGCACCGTGCTGATGCTCTACCGCCACGACGGCGCCTATGCGCTCCACGTGGATGGCCAGGAGCTCATGTCCACCCGCCGGCACCAGTCCGAGGACATGCTCGCGGAGCTGGTGTGCGCGCCGTTGCGGGGACGCGATGGGGTGCGCGTGCTGATCGGCGGACTGGGGCTGGGATTCACGCTCCGAGCGGCGCTGCGCGCGCTGGCAGCGGACGCGCGGGTCGTCGTCGCGGAGATCGTGGAGGAGGTCATCCGCTGGAACCAGGAAGCAGAGGGACCAGAGGAACCAGCCGCAGTCCCCTGGTTCCTCTGGTCCCTCTGTGTGGAATCGTCTTTTCGGTCGCCGTCCCCGTCTCGCGTCACCCGATGGCGACCGCGTCGGGGTTCAGGTTCCCCACGTAGTAGTCCACCAGCGTGCGCTGGAAGACCAGGTTGTAGCGCGCCGTCACCAGCTGGCTCTGCGCCTGCGCCAGCGTGGAGCGCGCCTGCGTGAGCTCCACCAGCGTGCCGACTCCGGCCCGGTAGCGCTGCTGCGTCGCGTCGAGCGACTGCTGCGCGGCGGTGTCCTGCGCCTGCGCCGCGGCGAGCTGCTCCCCGGCGGCCTGCCAGTCCAGCCAGGCGCGCCGCACCTCCACCGCCACCTGCTGCTGCTGGTTCTGCAGCGCGATGCGGGCGTTGTCCTGCGTGATCCGCGCGCGCTGCGTCTCGGCCGCCGCCGAGCCGCGGTCGAAGAGCGGGAGCGACACCCCCACCGAGACCGATCCCCCCTGCCGCTGGGCAAACTGGTCGAACAGCCCCAGGTCGTTGCCGCTGTTCAGGACCGTGTTGTAGCCCGCGCTCACGGAGACGGTGGGGAGCCGCGCAGCCCGCGCCGCGCGCACCCCCTGCTCGGTGGCCGCCAGCTCGCTCTGCCGCGCCGCCAGGTCCGCGCGCCCCTGCAGGGCGCGGTCGAGCAGGCCCTCCAGCGTTCCCGGCGCCGCCTGGGCGGTGCCCGCCGGCGGCGGCTGGAAGTCGTAGTCGCCGCGCGGGTCGAGCTGCAGCGTCTGGATCAGGTCCACCCGCGCCAGCTCCACCGCGTTCTGCGCCTGCACCAGCGCCAGCCGGGCCGCGGCCACGGCCGCCTGCTGCTGGTACTGGTCGGCGATCGGGCGGCGCCCGGCCTGCACGAAGGCGCGGATCTGCTCCAGCAGCGCCGCTTCGCTGGCCATCGTCTCCCGCCGCACGCGGAGCTGCTCCTGGCTCCCGGTGAGCTGCAGGTAGTTGCTGACCACGGTGAACACCACCGACTGGCGCGTGCGCTCCACGGTCTGCCCGCCGGCCTGCTCGACCAGCCGCGCCTGCGCGAGCTGCGCCTGGTTGGCGCCGCCGTTGAACAGCACCAGGCTGGTGCTGACGCCGGCGTTCACCGCCGTGCTGGTGACGTTGCTCACCGAGGTCTGCCCCGTCGTGGTCCGGGCGAAGGGCTGCAGGCTCTGCGAGGTGCTGGTGCTGAGCTGCACGCTGGGCAGGAACTGCATCTTCTGCTGCCGCACGCTCACCGTGTCGAGCGCGGCGGCGTTCACCGCCTGCAGCAGTGTGCCGTTCTGCCGCAGCGCGATGCTCACCGCTTCGCTGAAGGTGATGGTGCGCGTTGCCGCCGTCTGCGCCGTCGTCTGCGCCGCGGTGGACGGAGTGCCCGCCTGCGCCGCCAGCGCGGGGGCCGATGCCGTTGCCGCCATCCCCGCCGCCACCGCCACCCGCGCCCACCGCGCGATTCCGTATCCCTCGAACATCTCCGCCTCCCTTTTCTATCGTCGCCACCCGCGGACGCGGGCGGATCGTCATTCGTAGCGCAGCGCCTCGATGGGGTTGAGCGCGGCCGCCTTGCGGGCCGGGTAGAACCCGAAGAACACCCCCACTGCCGCCGAGAACCCCACCGCGATCATCACCGCCGCCGGCGGGGTGGAGGTGCTCCACCCGGTGAGGTGCCCCAGCAGCGCCGCGCCGCCGTAGCCCACCGCCAGCCCGACCACCCCGCCCATCAGGCTCATCACCACGCTCTCCACCAGGAACTGCAGCAGCACGTCGCCCCCGCGCGCCCCGATGGCCATGCGGATGCCGATCTCGCGCGTCCGCTCCGTCACCGACACCAGCATGATGTTCATGATGCCGATCCCCCCCACCACCAGCGACACCGAGGCGATCGCCGCCAGCAGCCAGCTCATCACCTGCGTGGTGCCGGTGGCCGCCGCCGCCAGCTCGTTCTGGTTGCGGATGGTGAAGTCGTCGGGCTCGCCGTCGCCCTGGCGGTGGCTCTCGCGCATGAGGCCGCGGATCTCCTCCTGCGCCGCCGGGATCTCGCCCGCGGCCTGGGTGCTGGCCAGGATCTGCCCGATGAACATCCCCCCCGAGAGCCGCGCCTGCATCGTCGTGTAGGGCAGCAGCACCACGTCGTCCATGTCGTTGCCGCTGGCCGTCTGCCCCTTGGCGGCCATCACCCCGACCACCGTCATCGGCACGCTCCTCACCTGAACCTGCTGCCCCACCGGGTCCTGCCCGGGGAAGAGGTTGGCGGCCACGGTGGCGCCCAGCACCACCACCTTGCGCTTGGCGGCCAGGTCGGCGTCGGTGAAGAAATCGCCCGAGGTGGCCTCCCAGCCCCGGATCACCGGGTAGGCGGTGGAGACGCCGTTGATGGAGGTGCGCCAGTTCCCCGCCCCGCCGATCACCTGGCCGCGCGACACGATCACCGGCGACACGCCGGCGACCAGCGTGGCCTCGCCCTGCAGCTTCTCGGCGTCGTCCACCGTGAGGCGGTTGAAGGTCTGGGCGCCCTGGCTCACGCCCCCCTGCTGGCCGGAGCCGGCGGTGACCATGATCAGGTTGGTCCCCAGGTTGCCGATCTGCTGCTCGATGGTGCTCTGGGCGCCGTGCCCCACCGCCACCATCACGATCACCGCCCCCACCCCGATCACGATGCCCAGCATCGTCAGCAGCGTGCGCATCTTGTTCTTCACGATGCTCTGCCCGGCGATGCGCACCAGCGTCTGCTTCTTCATGCGGCCTCCGCCAGCTCGTCGGTGTCGTCGTCCTCCACCCGCAGGTCGGCGGCGGCGCTCCTGCGTCCCTCCACCGCGTGGTCGCGGCGGATGCGCCCGTCGCGCACGTCCACGATGCGCCTGGCGTACTGCGCCACCTCGGGCTCGTGCGTCACCAGCACGATGGTGATCCCCTGCTCGTTCAGCTCCTGGAAGAGCGCCATCACCTCGCGGGTGGTGCGCGAGTCCAGGTTCCCGGTGGGCTCGTCGGCCAGCAGCAGCGTGGGCCGGGTCACCAGGGCACGGGCGATGGCCACGCGCTGCTGCTGCCCGCCGGAGAGCTCGCTGGGGTGATGGTCCAGCCGCTTCCCCAGCCCCACCCGCTCCAGCGCCGCGGCGGCGACCGCCCGCGTGTCCTTCCACCGCCCGGCGCGGTCGTAGAGCAGCGGGAGTTCCACGTTCTCCAGCGCGCTGGTGCGCGCGAGCAGGTTGAAGCCCTGGAAGACGAAGCCCAGCTTCTGGTTGCGCAGGTCGGCGAGCTGGTTCTTCCCCATCCCGTCCACCCGGATCCCGTCCAGGTGGTAGGTGCCCGAGGTGGGCACGTCCAGGCACCCCAGGATGTTCATCAGCGTGGACTTGCCGGACCCGGAGGAGCCCATCACCGCGATCATCTCCCCCGGCTCCACCGTCAAGTCCACCCCGCGCAGCGCGCGCACCTCGTTCTCGCCCGAGCCGTAGACCTTGGCCACCTGCTCGACGCGGATCACGCTCTTCTGGCTCATGGTCGGCGCTCCGCTCAGAAGCCCGGGCCGCCGGGGCCGCGCCGCTGCTGCGTCGCGCCGCCGAGCGGGTTGGGCGTCTGCCCGGCCGCCTGCGTGGCGGCGGCGGCCTGGCCGGAGCCCACGATCACCTTCATCCCCTCGCGCAGCCCGGCGCCCTCCACTGCGGTGCTCTTGCCGTCGGTGAGGCCGGTGGTCACGCGGATCATCCGCAGCTTGCCGCCCGCGTCCTCCACCCACAGGCGCCCGCGCTTGCTCCGCGCCGCGCCGCCGGCCGCGGCACGCAGGCCGGGGTTCCCGGCGCCGCCGGTGGTGGCCGCCCGCCGCTGCGAGCCGGCGGCGCGCTGGGCGCGCAGGGAGTCGGGATCGATCCCGCTCGCCTTCAGCTCCTCGTCGCTCGGGGTGAAGCGCAGCGCCGAGTTGGGCACCAGCAGCGCCGCGCGCGCCGAGCCGGTCTCGAACTCCACCGTGGCCGTCATCCCGGGGAGGAGGGTGCCGCCGGGGTTGTCGACCTCCACCACGGCGGTGTAGTTCACCACGTTCTCGGTGGTGGTGCTCTGCAGCCGCACCTGCCTGACCGAGCCGTGAAAGGTGCGGTCGGCGAACGACTGCACGGTGAAGCTCACCGGCTGCCCGTCGCGGATCTGACCGATGTCGCTCTCGTCGACCGAGGCCAGGATCTGCATCTTCGACAGGTCGTTGGCGAGCAGGAAGAGCTGCGGCGCCGAGAACGACGCGGCCACCGTCTGCCCCACGTCCACGTTGCGCTCCACCACGATCCCGTCGATGGGCGCGTAGATCTCGGTGTAGCTGAGGTTGCGCTGGGCGCGCTGCATGGTCACCTGGGCCGACTTGAGGTCGGCACGGGCGACGCGCAGCTTGGTGTCGTAGCCCTGGAACTCGGTGGCGGTGATCACCTTGGCGTCGTAGAGCGGGCGGTTGCGGGCATAGTCGGCCTGCGCCGCCTGCAGCCCGGCGCCGGCGCGGTCGAGCCCCGCCTGCGCGTCCTGCACCCCCTGCTGGGCGAGCGTGGGGTCGATGCGGGCCAGGAGCTGCCCCTTCTTCACCTGGTCGTTGAAGTCGGCGTAGAGGGCCGACACCTGGCCTGACACCTGGGTGCCCACCTGCACCGTGGT
>DASYJZ010000541.1:0-1958 GCA_035995965.1 Longimicrobium sp.
CGCGTTCCGTGTCGCCATCCGCTCCCTCCCTGCGTGAGTCGCTCCCCAGGAACCACCATGCGCCGCTCGCCCCGGAGCCGCGCGGGGTGCGCAATGTACCCGGCGGCCCCGCGGCGGGCCAGCCCGCGCTCACGCCTCCGGGGCGTCTTCCCCCTCCCCGCCCAGCCAGACCTCCACCAGCTGCGCCAGCCAGGGCGGCTCCGCCGCGCCCTCGGCCGCGTAGAGGCGCCGCAGCGCGCCCACCACCCGCCGGATCGCCTCCACCCGGTGCTCGGGCGGCAGGTCGCGCACCAGGGCGCCGATCGCCACCTCCACCCCTTCCACCGTGAGGTCCGAGCGCGGCTTCGACGCCTCGCGCACCCACCACTCCTGCAGCCGCTGCCGGCTGCGCGAATACGGCGTCTCGCCGGCCAGGAACTTCTCCAGCCCGACGGGGCTCATCCCCACCTGGCGCGCCACGGTGCGCAGCGACGTGGCCTGCACGCGCAGGGCCACGGTCTCGCGCAGGCGTTCCAGGCTGGTGACGGCTCGGTCGGGCATGGCGGGGCACCCGGGCAAAATCGTACATACCTGTACACAGTGGACGAGCAGGGGTAGATTACTTTGTCCCGTTTGGCTGCACAAGTGGCGCTGGTTGAACAGCTTTCGTCGCGAAAGAGGCGGTCTGCTCACACTGTAGACGCGCGGTCGTTTCCCGCTTAGAATGTGCCGCAAAAGGAATACACCCACCCAGTCGTCTCCCCAGGAGGAGTATGTCTTCCGAGCCATCCGCCCGGCCGCCCACCGAAGACGGCACCGCTCCCGCGTTCCCCCCGGGCACCGCCCTCCCCCCCGAAGTGCTGGCCGAGCTCCCGCCCGACATGGCCTTCGCGGTGTGGCAGGTGCTGCGCAGCGTCACCCTGTGGAGCCGCGAGCCCGAGCAGCGCCGCGCGGCGATGTTCGACCCGGCCTACATGAAGGAGTGGGAGCGCCGCCTGCTCACCGCGCCGCTGGAGCCCGAGGCGCGCTTTCCGCTCGCGGTGATCGTGGGCGAGCTCGCGAGGCCCAACCCGGGCGCCGGGCGGCTCTCGTGGGCGTGCGTGTGCGTGGCCGACTGGGCGCTCGGCCGCGGGGCCACGCGCGCCGCGCTCGCCTTCGCCGAGGCGGCCGCGCACGCGGCGCCCGAGCACCCGCGCTACGCCTGGCTGGTGGGGCGGCTGATGCGCAGCCACGGCGACCCGCGCGGGGGCGAGCGCTGGCTCCGGCGCGCGCTCAAGCTGGCGGTGGCGCAGCGCGACTGGGAGACGCAGGCGCGCGCGCTCACCGGCCTGGGAAACCTCTGCGTGGAGATCGGGAGGTATCCTGAGGCCAGGGAGCTGCACACCCGCGCCCTTCGCGTCAGCCGGCGCTGGCGCCTGCGCGAGCAGGAGGGGATGGCGCTGCACGACCTGTTCGTGATCGCCACCGAGGAGGGGAACCGCACCGAGGCCGAGCTGCACGCCCGTGGCGCGCTCGACGCGTACGGCCAGCTATCGCCGCGGGTCTGCAAGCTCGCGCACGACGTGGCGTACTGGTGGATGGACGGTGGATACTACCAGCGGGCACTCCATGTATTCGAAGCGTTGCTCCGCCACTTCCCGCGCCCCGACGACCGCATCCAGGTGATGGGCAACATCGGCCGCGCCGCGGGTGGGTGCGGTGACCGCGACGCGTTCGACTCGGCTTGTCGCATGGCCGACGCACTCAGCCCGCTGCTGGTCACGCGCTCGACCGTCGCCACCGCGCTACTCGAGCTGGCGTATGGAGCGGTCGCACTGAGCGACTGGCCGTTGGCGGCCCAGATTGCCCAGCAAGCCGCCGATGCCGCGAGCGAGCGGAGCGAAGCCACGGTGCTGACCCGCGCCGCCGAGCTGTTGTCCGTGGTGCGGCATCCGAACCCCGCTCCGGGGCTGGTCGCCCCGCGGACTGGGAGCGGGGCG
>DASYJZ010000542.1:0-5489 GCA_035995965.1 Longimicrobium sp.
ACAACGTCGACCGCGTCGTGGGTGGGGGCCCAGACGCGGAACTCCACGCCACCTTCGCGCAGGTTCGCGCCGAAGGGGAGGCGCCAGCCGTGGCGGCTCATCGCGCCTCGTGCGGCAGCGCCTGCAGGATCACCATCGAGCGCCCCTCCAGCCGGAGCGACTCGCCGGGCCGGTGGTGGCGGGTGCCCTCCTCCAGGTCGGGCTCGTTGGTGTCGAGCACCACGGCCCACTCGCGCGCGCGGCCGAAGGCGGGGACGGTGAAGTCCAGCGCCCCGCCGTCGGCGTTGAAGAGTAGGAGGAAGTCGTCGTCGGTGATCTGCTCGCCGCGGTCGCTCCACTCCTCCATCGCCCCGCCCCCCAGCGCCATCCCGAAGCAGCGCACGAAACCGGAGTTCCACTCCTGGTCCGTCATCTCGTGCCCATCGGCGCGGATCCAGGCCAGGTCCTTCACCTCGCTGCCGCGGATCTCGCGCCCGCGGAAGAACTTGCGCCGCCGGAAGGTGCGGTGCTCGCGGCGCAGCCGGGCCACGCGGCGGGTGAACTCGAGGAGCGCGCGGTCGTCGTCGGTGAGCTCCCACCCCACCCAGCCGATCTCGTTGTCCTGGCAGTAGGCGTTGTTGTTGCCGAACTGCGTGCGCCCGAGCTCGTCGCCGCCGCAGATCATCGGCACGCCCTGGGAGAGGAGGAGCGTGGCGATGAAGTTGCGCTTCTGCCGCTCGCGCTGGCGCAGGATGTCGGGGCGGTCGGTGGGCCCCTCGACCCCGAAGTTGTACGACAGGTTGTCGTCCGTCCCGTCGCGGTTGTGCTCGCCGTTCTCCTCGTTGTGCTTGTGGTTGTAGCTCACCAGGTCGTTCAGCGTGAACCCGTCGTGCGCCACGATGAAGTTGATGCTGGCGTGCGGCCGCCGCCCGTCTTCCTCGTACAGGTCGCTGGAGCCGGTGAGGCGGTACCCCAGCTCGCCCAGCGTGCCCGGGTCGCCGCGCCAGTAGGAGCGCACCGTGTCGCGGTACTTGCCGTTCCACTCGGCCCAGAGCACGGGGAAGTTCCCCACCTGGTAGCCGCCCTCCCCCACGTCCCAGGGCTCGGCGATCAGCTTCACCTGGCTGATCACGGGGTCCTGGTGGATCACGTCGAAGAAGGCGGAGAGCCGGTCGACCTCGTGGAGCTCGCGCGCCAGCGTGGCCGCCAGGTCGAAGCGGAAGCCGTCGACGTGCATCTCCTGCACCCAGTAGCGCAGGCTGTCCATCACCAGCTGCAGCGTCTGCGGGTGGCGCAGGTTGAGCGAGTTCCCGGTGCCGGTGTAGTCCATGTAGTGGCGCGGGTCTCCCGGCACCAGGCGGTAGTAGGTGGGGTTGTCGATCCCCTTGAAGCTGAGCGTGGGCCCCAGGTGGCTGCCCTCGGCGGTGTGGTTGTAGACCACGTCGAGGATGACTTCGATCCCCGCCTGGTGGAGCGAGCGCACCATCTCCTTGAACTCGCGCACCTGCTCGCCGTAGTCGCGCGCGAGGGCGTAGCGCCCCTCGGGGGAGAAGAAGTTCAGGGTGCTGTAGCCCCAGTAGTTGCGCAGCCCGCGCTCGAGCAGGAACGGCTCGTCGGCGATCTCGTGCACGGGAAGCAGCTCCAGGGCAGTGACGCCGAGCGACTTGAGGTGCTCGATGATGGCCGGGTGCGACACCGCCCGGAACGTCCCGCGCATCTCCTCCGGGATGTCGGGGTGGAGCTTGGTGAGGCCCTTCACGTGGGCCTCGTAGATCACCGTCTCGGTCCAGGGGATGTTCGGCGGCTCGTCGCCCTTCCAGTCGAACTGGTCGTCGACCACCACGCCCTTGGGGACGCCCCAGAAGTCGTACTCGTCGTCCATCACCCAGTCTTCGCCGGGCTGGTCGAACGGGTAGGCGAAGGGGTGCGCCTCGAGCTTCACCGGGCCGGCCAACGCGCGGGCGTAGGGGTCCACCAGGAGCTTGAAGGGGTTGCAGCGCTTCCCCTGCCCCACGTCGTAGGGCCCGTTGACGCGGTAGCCGTAGAAGGTGCCGGGCCCCACGCCGGGGACGAAGCCGTGCCAGACGAAGCCGGTGCGCTCCCGCAACCGGTAGGTGCGCGCGGGGGTCGCGTCTTCGGGCGAGTCGAAGATGCAGAGCTCCACCTCGTAGGCGAGCTCGGAGTAGAGGGCGAAGTTGGTCCCCTCGTGGCCGTACGTGGCGCCCAGCGGGTAGGGCTTCCCGGGCCATGCCGTCGTCGCCGACTCGAGGAAACCGGGGACCTGCGGGTAGGCGGGCGAGCGGCTGTGTCCGTGATCCATCGGGCGTGAACGACTCGGCTGCTTGCGTGTGGGTTCGTTTCGCATGGGCGAGCGAACCGGAGATTCCCGTGCCGCGGAACGGACAACCGGCGGCGCGGGGCGAAAACGACACGGAACGAAGACGCCGATCGGAAACACGACGACGTGTTGGAAACCCCGACGGGTGAAACGACACGGATCGGAAATACGACGGGTTGGAAACCCGCCGCTGGAACGGCACGAAGTCCGCCTTCGCGGACTGGGCCTCGGCTGCATCGCGCGGAGCGGGCATTGGGGCGGCTGAGGCCTTCGCTCGCCCGCTTCTTGCTCCCCGGCGCGGCGCCCGCGAAGTGGCGGGATGGCAATCCACCGACGATCCGAGCCCGTGTCAGCGACCGACAATACCGGGGGGCGCCCCGCGGCGGCAAGCGCGGCGGGGCGCATCCCCCGCTCCACCTACCGCCTGCAGCTCAACCGCGGCTTCACCTTCCGCGACACCGCGGAGATCGTTCCCTACCTGCGCGAGCTGGGGATCGGCGACCTGTACGCGTCTCCCTACCTGCAGGCGCGGCCGGGGAGCATGCACGGCTACGACATCACCGACCACGCCTCGCTGAACGCCGAGATCGGCACCGAGGACGACCACACGCGGCTCGCGGCGCTGCTGCGCGAGCACGGAATGGGCCACCTGCTCGACGTCGTCCCCAACCACATGGGGATCGGCGGCCACACCAACCCCTGGTGGTGGGAGGTGCTGGAGGGCGGCCCCGACTCGCCGTACGCCGCGTACTTCGACGTCGACTGGCACCCGCACAAGCCGGAGCTGGAGGGGAAGGTGCTCCTCCCGGTGCTGGGCGACCAGTACGGGCGCGTGCTGGAGCGCGGGGAGCTGAAGCTCGTCTACTTCGACGGGCGTTTCCGCATCGACTACTTCGAGAACCGTTTTCCGGCCGCGCCCGCGTCGACCGCGGCCGTCTTGCGCGAGGCGCTGGGGCGGCTGAACGGCGTGCTGGACGAGGACCACCCCGACCGCATGGAGCTGGAGAGCATCACCACCGCGCTTGCCCGCCTCCCCGCCCGCCGGCGCACGGACCCGCCCAGCGTGGAGGAGCGGCGGCGCGAGAAGCTGGTCACGCAGCGGCGCCTCTCCGGCCTCTACCAGATGTCGCCGACGATCGCCCTCGCCGTGGACCAGGCGGTGCAGGCGTTCAACGGGAAGCCGGGCGAGCCGCACAGCTTCGACCAGCTCGGCGCGCTGCTCGACGAGCAGCCGTACCGGCTGGCGTTCTGGCGGGTGGCGGCCGAGGAGATCAACTACCGGCGCTTCTTCGACGTGAACGAGCTCGCCGGCGTCCGCGTGGAGGTGCCGCGGGTGTTCCAGGACACGCACCGGCTGGTCCTGCGGCTGGTGCGCGAAGGAAAGGTCACCGGGCTGCGGGTGGACCACCCGGACGGGCTCTTCCATCCCCTCGACTACCTGCGGGACCTGCAGCGCGAGACGGTGGGGCTCGGCGCGCAGGAGCGTTTCTACGTCGTCGTCGAGAAGATCCTCACCGGCGACGAGCGGCTGCCGGAGGAGTGGCCGGTGGCGGGGACGGTTGGCTACGAGTTCCTGAACCGGGTGAACGGCCTCTTCGTCGCCCGGCAGAACGAGGGGGCGATCGACGAGGCGTACCGGCGCTTCACCGGGCTGCGGGCGCGCTTCCGCGACCTGGCGTACGAGAAGAAGCTGCTCATCCTCCGCTTCGCGCTGGTGAGCGAGCTGACGGTGCTCACCACCATGCTCTCCCGGCTCTCGGAGCGGAACCGCTGCTACCGCGACTTCACCTGGGGCGCGCTGCGCGACGCGCTCCGCGAGGTGGTCGCCTGCTTCCCCGTCTACCGCACCTACATCGACGCCTACACCGGCGACGTGAGCGACCGCGACCGGGGCTACGTCAACGCGGCGGTGCGGCTGGCGAGGCGGCGGAACGCCACCATGAGCGGCTCGCTCTTCGACTTCGTGCGCGACGTGCTGCTGCTGGAGTGGCCCGACGGGCTGGACGAGGAGGCGCGCAGCGAGCACGCCGGCTTCGTGATGAAGTTCCAGCAGCTCACCGGCCCCGTGATGGCGAAGGGGGTGGAGGACACGGCCTTCTACATCTTCAACCGCCTGGTTTCGCTGAACGAGGTGGGCGGCGAGCCGGACCGCTTCGGCGTTTCGGTGGACGAATTCCACGCCTTCAACGCGGAGCGCGCCGCGCGCTGGTCCGGCGCGCTCTCCGCCGGCTCCACGCACGACACCAAGCGCGGCGAGGACGTCCGCGCGCGCATCAACCTCATCTCCGAGATCCCCGACCTCTGGGCGGCGGCGTTCAACCGCTGGGCGAAGATGAACCGCGCGCACCGCCGCGACGAAGACGGCGAGCCGGTGCCCGACGCCAACGACGAGTACCTGCTCTACCAGACGCTGATCGGCACCTGGCCACTGGAGGAGATGGACGGCGCCGCGCGCGAGGAATTCATCGCCCGCATCCAGCAGTACATGGACAAGGCCACGCGCGAGGCCAAGGTCCACACCAGCTGGATCAATCCCAACGAGGCGTACGACGCCGGTCTGCGCGACTTCATCGCCGCGATCCTGGGCGACCCGGCGTTCGTCGCCGACGTCGCCGAATTCCAGCGTCCGCTCGCACGGCTGGGGATGGTGAACTCGCTGGCGCAGACGCTGGTGAAGATCGCATCCCCCGGTGTCCCCGACGTCTACCAGGGGCAGGAGATCTGGGACTTCTCCCTGGTCGATCCCGACAACCGCCGCCCGGTGGACTACGCCCTGCGCCGGCGGATGCTGACGGGGTTGCGCGAGCAGATGCACGGCGACCGCCGCGCGCTCTGCCGGGACTTGGTCGAGCGTTGGGAGGACGGCGCGCCGAAGCTGTACGTGACCCACGTCGGCCTCTGCGCGCGGCAGGACCACCCGGACGCGTTCAAGGCCGGCGAGTACCTCCCCGTCACCGCCTCGGGCGCGCGTGCCGAGCACGTGGTGGCGTTCGCACGTCAGGGCGGCGGAAGCACGCTGCTCGCCGTCGTCCCACGCCTGGTGGCGATGCTCACGCGGGAGAACGGATTGGCGATGCCGGACGGGAGCGTTTGGGAGGATACGAGACTGACCGGGATCGAGGGACGCTGGCGAAACCTGTTCACCGGCGCGGAAATCGAGACAGGGGATGGG
>DASYJZ010000543.1:0-12364 GCA_035995965.1 Longimicrobium sp.
CGAGGGGCTGTACGCGGACCGCGAGGGGAACGTGTGGCTGGGCTCGCGCCAGGCCGGGCTGCTCCGCCTGCGCCGGACCGCGGTGCGCATGCTGACCACCCGCAGCGGGCTTCCGCACGACTTCGTGACCGCCGTCATCGGCGACAGCCGCGGCGGCCAGTGGATCGCCACGCGGGCCGGGGTGGTCCACCGCACCGCAGGGGGAGCCGTGGGGGCCCGGTATGGCGGCGAGACGCTCGGCGACGAGGTCGCGCGCGACGTGCTGCTCGACCGGGCAGGCGTGTTGTGGGTCGCGACCAACAGCGGGCTCACCTCGCTGCGCTCCGGGCGCGCCCAGACGCTCACGGTGGGCGAGGGCCTCCCCGACGACCGCGCCCGTACGCTGTTCGAAGACCGGGCGGGCGCGCTCTGGGTCGGCACCTTCAACGGGCTCGCCCGCGTCGCGGACGGAAAGGTCTCGCGCTTCGGACCCGAGCAGGGCCTGCTCGACGGCTACGTGCTCTCCATCCACCAGGACCGGGGCGGGACGCTCTGGGTGGGGACGCAGTCGGCGGGGCTCTTCCGGCTGCAGGGCGGCCGCTTCGTGCCCGGCCCCGCGGAACTCGCGGCCCAGCCGGTCTTCCGCATGACGGACGACGCGGACGGCACCCTCTGGGTGGGCACGTCGCGGGGGCTGGCGCGGCTCCGCGCGGGGCGCGTGACCCTCTTCACCACCCGCAACGGGTTGCGCGGCAACACCGTATTCCAGGCGCTGGACGACGGCGCGGGGGCGCTCTGGCTCACCGCCCCGTGGGGCGTCGCACGGGTGTCGCGGCGGGAGCTGGAGGCGGTGGGCGCCGGCCGGGCGCGCCTGGTGAGCGCGAGGACCTTCGGCAGGAGCGACGGGCTCGCCGTGAGCGAGGTCACCTCCATCGGCAACGCCTGGCGCGGGCCCGACGGCGTGATGTACTTCCCGACGCCGGCGGGGGTGGCGCTCATCGATCCGCGCCGGCTCACCTCCCACGTGGTGCCGGTGATCCCGCACGTCGAGCGGGTGGTGGCGGACGGCGCGGAGTTCACCGACACGGTGCCCATCCAGGTCGCGCCGGGCCGGCACCGGCTGGAGTTCTACTTCACCGCCCCGAGCTTCGTCTCGCCCGAGAACCTGCGCTTCCGCTACCGGCTGGACGGGTTCGATCCCGGCTGGACGGACGGGGGCACGCGCCGCGCCGCCTTCTACACCAACGTGCCGCCGGGGCGCTACGCCTTCCAGGTCCAGGCCCGGAGCGAAGACGGCGTCTGGAGCGCGCACACCAGCCGGGTGTCGCTCTACCTGCGGCCGTACTTCTGGCAGACGCGGTGGTTCGTCGTCCTGGCCGTCCTCGGCGCCATGGCCGTGATCCTGGCGCTGCACCGGATGCGCGTGCGCGCCGCCGAGCTCGCCTCGCGCGAAGAGGTGCTCCGCGCCATGTCGCTGCGCGACGAGCTCACCGGCCTGTACAACCGCCGCGGGCTGCTGGCGCTGGCCGAGCACACCATCGAGAGCTCCGTGCGTCTGCTCGTAGGGTTCGGCGTGCTCTTCATCGACATCGACGGCCTGAAGGCCATCAACGACGCGCACGGACACGCGGCCGGAGACCAGGCGCTGCGCGAGGCGGCGGCCCTGCTGCGCGCGACCTTCCGCAAGACCGACGTGCTCGCCCGGCTGGGCGGGGACGAGTTCGCCGTCCTCCTGATCGGCCGCGAAGGCGCCGACGTGAACGAGCGCGGAACGGCGGCCGCGATGGCGCGCCTGAACCACGCCTTCGAGCGCCACGCCGCGGCCGGCCGGCGCCCGTACACGCTTTCCGCGAGCATCGGCGCGAGCCACTTCGATCCGATCGACCCGTCGCCGCTGGAGCTTCTCCTCGAGCGGGCGGACCAGGAGATGTACGCGACCAAGCGCTTCCGCGCTCACGGCGCCGCGTAGCCTCCAGCCGCTATCGCCGGGCTACGACGAACGGCATCTCACGCAGAGCCGCAGAGACGCGGAGGGCCCTCGAGGGCTCTCCGCGTCTCTGCGGGCCTGCGTGATTCCGTCTGTTGGTGAGCCGGAGGCGCGCTGTCCGAGCCGCGAAGAAACGGCCACCGTGAAGACGTGGTTTTCTCTATCAATCAGCGGCGAGACGGCCATCTTTCCTGCGACCCCGGAGGTGCTGAAGGCCTTGTCGAACTATATCAAAACATATATACTCCGATGCCTGGATCAAGGCGCCCGCTGGCGTGGATTGGCAGGTCGAGAAAAGACTTCAGCCGCTTCCCGCGCGAGGTGCGGGTCGTTCTCGGACACGCGCTTCGACTGGCGCAGGACGGCACACGTGAAATTCCCGGCGCCAAGCCGCTCACCCACGGAATCCTGAAGGGCCTCGGCGTGGTGGAGCTGATGGATGACTTCGACGGGGACACCTACCGGGCCGTCTACACGGCCAAGATCGGCTCGGTCCTGGCCGTCCTTCACGCGTTCAAGAAGAAGTCGACCAGCGGCATCGCGACCCCGCAGCACGACATAAGGCTGATCCGGAATCGGTACCGGACCGCAGTGCAGCGCTATCTCGACAAGCCCAAGGCGAACCGCGACAGGAGCGGAGCATGATCGACGACGATGACGAGTACGTCGAGGAAAGCAGTGGGAACTTGTGGGCCGATCTGGGGGAGCCGGACGCCGCCGAGCTGCACGCCCGGTCGCAGTTGATGCGCCACATCACGCTGATCCTCCGCGAGCGCGGGCTGACCCAGGTGCAGGCGGCGGCGCTGCTCGGGACCACGCAGCCCGTGGTCTCGGACCTGATGCGGGGGAAGCTCTCGAAGTTCTCGATCGAGCGGCTGTTCTCTTTCCTGGAGGCGCTCGGCCACGACGTCGAGATCGTCGTTCACCCGCGGGGAGTGCTCAAACGGCGATCGACGCGGGTCACCGTCGCCCGCCGATCGGCCTGAACGACAGCGGGGCCGCGGAATCGATCCGCGGCCCCGCTCCCGTCCGCATCCTCGCCCCTACGGCGCCACGTCGAAGAAACGGAGGTCCTTCTCGCGCTCGATGGTGGTCTTCATGGTCCACTCGCTGTCGAAGAGCACCAGGGGCTTCTGCTTGCTGTCGAACACCATCGCGCGGCCGTAGCCGCCGCCGGCGACGCGTTCCACCTCGGCCAGCGGCCCCTCCACCCAGCGCGCAAAGCGGTACGACATCGGCTCCAGGCGGGCCTTCACCCCGTATTCGTGCTCCAGGCGGTGCATCAGCACATCGAACTGGAGCTGGCCCACGGCGCCCACGATCGGCGCCGGGCCGGTCATGGACTCGGCGTAGAACACCTGCGCCGCGCCCTCTTCCGAGAGCTGCTGCAGCCCCACGTCGAGCTGCTTGCGGCGCATGGGATCGGCGACGTGCACCCGCGCGAAGTGCTCGGGGCTGAAGCACGGGATGCCGCTGAACTCCAGGTCGCCGTTGGCCGAGAGAGTGTCGCCGATGCGCAGCGTGCCGCGGTCGTGGATGCCGATCACGTCGCCCGGCCACGCCTCTTCGATGATGGTGCGCTCGCGCGCCATGAACTGCGTGGGCTGCGCCAGGCGGATGGGACGGCCCAGGCGCACGTGCTTCACCTGCATCCCCGCCTCGAAGCGCCCCGAGCAGATGCGCACGAAGGCGATGCGGTCGCGGTGCTTGGGATCCATGTTCGCCTGGATCTTGAACACGAACCCGGTGAAGTGCGGGTCCAGCGGCTGCACGGTGCCGCTGCTGGACTCGCGCGACGCGGGCGCGGGCGCCAGGTCGAGGAACTGCACCAGGAACGGCTCCACCCCGAAGTTGGTGAGCGCGCTGCCGAAGTACACCGGGCTCACCTCGCCGGCCAGGAACGCCTCGCGGCTGAACTCCGCCCCCGCCAGCTCGAGCAGCTCCAGCTCGTCGCGGAGTTGCCGCAGCGCGCCCTCGGGCACCACCTCGGCGATGCCCGGGTCGTCCAGGCGGAGGGTGTGCTCCTCCGCGCGCCGCTGCCCATGGTCCTCGCCGCGCTCGAAGAGGTGGATGCGCCCGTCCCCGCGGTCGTAGACGCCCAGGAAGCGGTCGCCGTCGAGCACGGGCCAGGTCATGGCGTAGCACTTCATCGCCAGCTCGCGCTCCACGTCGTCCAGGAGCTGGATGGGGTCGGCGCCGGGGCGGTCGCACTTGTTGACGAAGGTCACCACCGGCGTGCCGCGCATGCGGCAGACCTCGAACAGCTTGCGCGTCTGCTCCTCCACGCCCTTGCGGTTGTCGAGCAGCATCACGGCGCTGTCGGCCGCCATCAGGGTGCGATAGGTGTCTTCGGAGAAGTCCACGTGGCCGGGGGTGTCGAGCAGGTTCACCGCGTAGCCGCCGTACTCGAACTGGAGGACGGAGCTGGTCACGGAGATGCCGCGCTCCTGCTCCATCTTCATCCAGTCCGAGGTAGCATGCCGCGCCGCGCGGCGCGCCTTGACGCTCCCGGCCAGGTGGATGGCCCCGCCGTAGAGCAGGAGCTTCTCCGTGAGCGTGGTCTTCCCCGCGTCGGGGTGGCTGATAATGGCGAAGGTCCGCCGGCGGCGGACCTCGTCGGTGAGCTGTGACATCGGCCCTGTCGAAACGGAAGGGCCGCCGCGGCCGCGCAGGGTTTTGCGGGGCGGCGGCGGTCGGATTATGCGCCAGGAAATCTAACACATTGCAGAGGTCCGCGGCAGGCCGATGGCCCCGGGGGAGCGGGAGGGGTCGCAATGATGCGAATAAATTCGCGGCTACAACGGCACGAAGTCCGCCTCCGCGGACTACCGGCCGCGGCGACGCCGTGGTAGCTTCGCGCGCTACTCGCCAGGGCTCAGCCGAGGCTCAGAAACCCGCGTGGGAGCAGCCCTGCCGTTCGCTTCGGCAGCATCGTGGCTAGTAGCGTGCCCTGTGATGAAGCCTGCTCGAAAGGTGGAGTCCGCGAAGGCGGACTTCGTGTAGTTGTTGCTGCGGATTCATCCGCCCGCCCCGCAATCGGCGCAAAGGTCCGATGCCTCCCCAACGCCGCCGGGATTCGCGCTGTATCACGTCTCGCGGCTCGGCACGGCGGGTGCCGTGTTAGACCCGGGCCAGGAACCCTCCTCTCCGACCGGAAGGACACCATGCACCGCAAGCTGCTTCTCCCCAGCGCGCTGGCCGCAGTGCTCGCGCTCGCCGCGTGCGACAAGGGCGTGACCGGACCCGGCTCGCCGGCCCAGCTGACCGCCGGCGACGCGCAGGCGCTGGCCAGCGAGACCGGCGACCAGGACGGCGCCTTCCTCGACGGCTTCGGCGCGCCGAGCTTCAACATGATTCCCTCCGGGCCGCAGTTCGCGACCACCGTCACCACCACCTTCACCCGCACGCGCACCTGCCCGCAGGGCGGCGACGTTAAGCTGGCGGGGACGGTCGTCCACACCGCCGATCCGGCCACGCACAGCGGCAGCACGAACTTCAGCGCGACCCGTACGGAGAACGCCTGCGCCTTCAACCGCAACGGCAACACCCTCACCATCACCGGCAACCCCAACACGCAGCTCACGGCGTCGCAGAGCTGGACCAACGGCGTGCCGGGCGTGCGCACCGCGACCAAGGTGGGGAGCTTCACCTGGAGCCGCAGCGACGGGAAGTCGGGGACGTGCAACGTGAACGTGACCGCCACCTGGACCCCGGCCACGCACACCCTCCACGTCACGGGCACCTTCTGCAACCAGACCGTGGACGTGACGCGCACCTGGACGCAGACCTGATCGCTCCTCCTCCCGCGGCACTCCGGCGGCCCCGCGAAAACATCCGCGGGGCCGCTGGTTTTGGTGCAGGCTGACGATTTTACGGATCGTCTCACGCAGAGCCGCAGAGACGCGGAGAAAGCGCGCTGGTATCTCGCGTCGTTCCCGGGGCCGTGTTAGCTTGGCTGCCATTACGGCTGACCTGAACCCCGAGCGCCCGCGACGAATGGCCGACGCCTCCGACCTCCAGCGCACGCCCCTGCACGGCGAGCACCTGCGCCTCAACGGCAAGATGGTCCCCTTCGCCGGCTACGAGATGCCGGTGCAGTACCCCAGCGGGATCACCGCCGAGCACAATGCGGTGCGCACCGCCGCCGGGCTCTTCGACGTGTCGCACATGGGCGAGTTCGAGGTGCGCGGCGAGCGGATGTTCGACTTCGTGCAGCACGTGACCACCAACGACGCGTCGAAGCTGGAGGTGGGGCAGGCGCAGTACAGCACCATGGTCAACGAGCGGGGGACGGTGATCGACGACCTGCTCGTCTACCGCTTCCCCGACCGGCTGATGCTGGTGGTGAACGGGTCGAACCGGGCCAAGGACTGGGCCTGGGTGTCGCGCCACGCCGCGGAGTTCGGCGTGGAGCTGGCCGACCGTACCGACGACATCGCCCTGCTCGCGCTGCAGGGCCCCAACGCGCAGCGCATCCTCGCGAAGCTCACCGCCGCCGACCTCGACGCCATCCGCTACTACCACTTCGCCGAGGGCGAGGTGGACGGCGTGCCGGCGGTGATCAGCCGCACCGGCTACACCGGCGAGGACGGCTTCGAGCTCTACCTGCCGGCGGACCGCGCGGCCGCCCTCTGGCGCCGCCTGCTGGAGGTGGGCGCCGGCGACGGGCTGGCGCCGTGCGGGCTCGGAAGTCGCGATTCGCTGCGGCTGGAGATGGGGATGGCGCTCTACGGCAACGACCTGGACGAGGACCACACGCCGCTGGAGGCGGGGCTCGCCTGGGTCACCAGGCTGGCGAAGGGCGACTTCGTGGGGCGCGACGCCCTGGCGGCGCAGAAGGAGGCGGGCGTGCAGCGCAAGCTCGTCGGCTTCCGTCTGAAGGAGCGCGGCTTCCCCCGCCCGCACTACCCGGTGACCTTCGAGGGTCGCACCGTGGGCGAGGTCACCAGCGGCACGATGAGCCCCACGCTCGGCGAGGGGATCGGGATGGCCTACGTCTCGGTCGAGGCGGCGCAGCCCGGGACGGAGATCTCCATCGTGATCCGCGACCGCGCGGTTCCGGCCGAGGTGGTGAAGCCTCCGTTCCACACGAAGGGGACGGTGAGGAAGTAGCGCGCGTCCGCGGCACCCTCTCCCCGGAAATCACGGACGGTACTGCATTCCCGCGATTTCCGATTTCCCATAGGGAAGGGTGGGGCACCCCGTTCGGAACTGAGCGCGAAGGCCGGTGCTGTTGCTGTTACCTCTCCCATGTCGTTTGGGAGAGGTCGAAGAAAGGCGATCGGCAGTGATGATCGCCTTTCTTCGGGTGAGGGCCGCAGTTCGGGTGAGCGGCATTGGGGGGGTGAGGATACTCTTCGATTCGCGGGAGCGCTTTGGCGGACGTCGTACTGATCACCACCGATGACCTGGAGCCGGCCGTCCGGCTGCGCGGCGCGTTCGAGGCGGACGGGCTGCGCGTGGAGCTGCTCGCGCCCGGCGAGAGCCTGGCCGACGCGCTGGGCGAGCCGATCCTGCTGGTGATCACCGGCGGTCTGCGGGAGCGCCGCGCGCGCTCCATGGTGGCGCAGGCGCGGGAGCGCGGCCGCATCCCCGTGATCGGGCTGACGGAGCCGACCGAGCCCTCCGGGCGCGGAGTCTGCCGCGAGCTCGGGATGAGCGAGTGCTTCTCCAAGCCGGTGGACGTGGAAGAGGTGGCGCTGGTGGGCCGCCGGCTGGTGCAGCGCGAGCAACTGCGCGAGATCACCGGCATCGTGGGCGAGACGGAGGAGATGGAGCAGGTGCTGGAGCGGGTGGTGCAGATCGCCCCCGTCAACAGCACCGTGCTGATCCTGGGCGAGAGCGGCACGGGGAAGGAGCTGGTCGCCCGCGGGCTGCACGCGCTCTCGCCGCGCAAGCACCGGCCCTTCATCGCGGTGAACGTGGCCGCGCTCCCCGAGACGCTGCTGGAGAGCGAGCTCTTCGGCCACGAGAAGGGCGCGTTCACCGGCGCGGCCAGCCTGCGCAAGGGCTTCTTCGAGCTGGCGAACAACGGCACCATCTTCCTGGACGAGATCGGCGAGATGCCCGTCTCCACCCAGACGAAGCTGCTGCGCGTGCTGGAGGAGCGGGAGTTCCGGCGCGTGGGCGGCGAAGACGTGCTGCGGGTGGACGTGCGCGTGCTGGCCGCCACCAACCAGAACGTGCGCGAGCAGGTGCTGACGGGCGAGTTCCGGCGGGACCTGTACCACCGCCTGAACGTGCTGCACATCGACCTCCCCGCGCTGCGCGAGCGCCGCGCCGACATCCCCCGGCTGATCGACCGCTTCATCCGCGAGTTCAGCGCCGAGCACGACCGGCCGTTCATGGGGATCGACCCCGAGGCGGTGCGGGTGCTGGTGGAGTACGACTGGCCGGGGAACGTGCGCGAGCTGCGCAACCTGGTGGAGAGCATGGTGGTGCTCGCCCCCGGCCGCGTGATTCGCCCCGAGGACATCCCGCCCGAGGTGCGCTACCACCGCGGCGCCACGCGCGCGCTGATGCCGGTGCACGTCCCCACCGTCCACCGTGGCAAGCCCGCGGCGAACGGCGACGGCGGCCCCCCGCCCGAGCTGGAGTTCATCTTCCGCACGATGTTCGACATGCGGATGGACCTGGACGACCTCCGCCGCGAGTTCGAGATCTACAAGCAGCGCCAGCGCGAGCCGGTGTCGCTCCCGGGGATCGGGATGGCGGGCCCGTTCCCGGCCGCGCTCCCCTGGGCTCCCCCGCCGGAGCCGGAGCCGCCGGAGGAGCGCGGCGTGGTGGTGTTCCGCCCGGGGAAGACGATGGAGGACCTGGAGCGCGAGGCCATCGGCGCCGCCCTGCGCGAAGCGCGCGGCAATCGCCGCCGCGCCGCCGAGATGCTGGGCATCGGCGAGCGCACGCTCTATCGGAAGCTGAAGGAGTACCACCTCGAGGCGTAGGGACAAGTGCTTAAGTGCTTAAGTGCTAAGTGCTAAGTGCTGGATAAGCGAAGGGCCTCTCCGCCGATCGGGAGGCCCTTTTCTGTTGGTGTCCGCGGAGGCGGATCGTGTGCGGTTGTAGCCGCGACGCTGCGACTTCACAATCAGTCGCTCCGCCCCCCACCGCGGCTTGGAACCCGATGCCAGCACACGCGGCGCGCCGTGCTCAGCACGCAGCGCTTTAGCACTTAGCACTTTCTTTCCCTCAGATATCCCCCCGCAGCAATTTCTCGATCATCTGCGGTATCTGGAACTCGGCGGGGATGTCGGGCTCGGCGTCGAGCGGCTTCCTCGCGAGGCGGCCGGGCTGGCGGCGGTGGCGCGGCGCGAACTTCGAGATCACCTGGTCCAGGCGGCGCTCGAAGGTCGGGTCCCCCGCCAGCTTCGCCTCCACCTCCTCGCGGCGGATGCAGAGCAGCACCCCGTCGGTGGCGGCGCGCACCGGGCCCCCCGCGATGGACGAGGCCTCGAACTCCCCCTCGATCACCACGAACAGGTGCCGGGGAGGGAAGCCCTCGAGCGCGATCTCCTCGCCGGCGCGCACGCACCTCCGTTCACCGGCGCCGTGCAGCCAGCGGGCGTCTTCGTCTCCAAGCTCGGTAACGAACGGTGGCACGTCGGTCACGGACTCAGCCTCGCGACTGGGTTCATCACAAAGATTGGCGCCTGAAAACTGGACGAGATTTTCCATCTTTTGACGTTAGTGCCCGGGTCGCGAGCGCGCCAGTAAGACGATCGCCCGCTCCTATTCGTCACCCCCCCGCTGGGGCGGCCGGGCTGCCCCGCGTCGGTTGTCGCCGGGGCGGCGGCGGGGTATCGTTCCGGCGCTCCCGCCACGTCCGCCCGCATCCGTGGAACGCCCGAATGACCGATCGTCTGCCGCTCTTCGCCGTCGCCGCGCCGGGGCTGGAGGCTCTCTGCGCGGCCGAGCTGCGGGCGCTGGGGATCGCCGCGGCGGCGGAGCCGGGCGGCGCGGCGTGGGAGGGGACGATGGACGACCTCTACCGCGCCAACCTCTGGCTGCGCACCGCCAGCCGGGTGGTCGTCCGCGCGGCCACCTTCCGCGCGCGGACGTTCATCGAGCTGGAGCGGCACGCCCGCAAGGTGCCCTGGGAGCGGTGGGTGGTGCCGGGCCGGGCCGTGCGGCTGCGGGTCACCTCGAAGAAGTCGAAGCTGTACCACGAGGGCGCCATCGCGGAGCGGCTGCTGGGCTTCATCGAGGACCGCGTGGGCGGCATCGGCGCGACCTCGGCCGTGAAGGGGCCGGAGGACGAGCCGGACGACGGCGGCGACGCCCAGCTCTTCGTCGTCCGCGTCCTCCGCGACGAGGTCACCATCAGCGCCGACAGCTCGGGGGCGCTGCTGCACCTGCGCGGCTACCGGCAGGCGGTGGCGAAGGCGCCGCTGCGCGAGACGCTCGCGGCGGCCATGCTCCTGGGCGCCGGCTGGCGCGGCGACTCGCCGCTGCTGGACCCGATGTGCGGCTCGGGGACGATCCCCATCGAGGCGGCGCTCCTCGCGCGGAACGTGGCACCGGGGCTGGCGTCCGCGTCACGGCAGCCGCGTGCGTTCGCCTTCACCGCGTGGCCCGGGCACGATGCCGCCCTTTGGGAGCGCGCGGTCGCCGGGGCGCGCGACGCCCTCCTGCCGGCCGCGCCGGTGCCGATCGCCGGCTCGGACCGCGACGCGGGCGCGGTCGACGCCGCCCGGGCGAACGCGGAGCGCGCGGGGGTGGCGGGGGACGTGGACTTCGCCGTGCGGCCGGTCTCGGCGATGGAGCCGCCCGCGAGGCCGGGGCTGCTGATCTGCAACCCGCCGTACGGCGTGCGCGTGGGCGAGAGCGACGCGCTGCGGAACCTCTACGCGGCGCTCGGCCGCACCGCGCGTGCGCGCTGTCCCGGGTGGACCGTCGCGCTCCTCGCCGCCGAGCGGAAGCTGGAGGCGCAGGTCGGCATCCCCTTCACCGAGGCCTTCCGCACCAGCAACGGCGGCATCCCCGTCCGCCTCGTAGTTGGCCGGGTTGAAGCGTAACGGCAGGTTCCGGCAAAAGATTTCCTCACGCAGAGCCGCAGAGCCGCGGAGAACGACAAAGGGGCCGGCGTTTCGAGCGTCGGCCCCTGTCGTCAATCCGCCCGTCAAGCAGGTCTATCGGTTCGGCTCGCCGCGCTTGGTCCAGATCACGATCAGGCCGCAGTTCGAGCGGTAGCCCATCCAGCGCCCGGGGACCTCGCTCGGGCCGCGGTAGATCTCGATGCCGGCCACGTCCTGCGGCTGAACGAAGTTGTCCACGTCCGAGTCCGCCACGGGGCTGCCGTCCAGCAACATCTTCGGCGGGCAGTTGGAGCCGGAGCGGGTCATGTTGATGCGGTAGCGAGAGCCCCCTGCCGGCGTGAGGTTCACACCCGGGACGCCGCGGAAGAGCTCGCTCGTCTGCACCGCAACGCGCTGCGACAGCTCGTACGGCGTGAGGAAGAGCCCGAAGCCGCTGCGCTCGCGGTCGTAGAACCCCTCACGCTCCAGCCACACGCTGCGGGGCGGCGTCGTGCGGGCGGTCACGCGCAGCGGCTCCAGCGCCACCTCGCCGGTGGCGATGTGGATCTCCACCTGCACCGTCTGCCGGCTCTCCACCTGCACGCCCTCCGACGTCACCGTCTGGTACCCGATGCGCGCGGTGCGGAGCTTGTACTCCCCCGGCTCGCGCAGCTCGAAGACGAAGAAGCCGTCGCGGTCGCTGCGCGTGCGCTGGATGCTGCGGCCGGCAGGGTTCAGCACCTCGACCACCGCCTCGGGGATGGGATCGTTGCTCGTCTTGTCCATCACCCGCCCTCCCAGGATCTGGGCGGACAGGGGCGATCCCAGCAGCAGCGCGGCGAACGCGGCGGCCCACGCGGTCCATCTCGGCTTCATGCGGTGCCTCGGTGCAGGATGCAGGGGGTGACGGTGATGCGGCCGCGCAAGCGGCGTCCCGGAGCGGAGTTGGGTCTGTAGTCCAGTCGTACTGCCGAAGCGGCTCCGGGGTTCCCCTCAGCGGCCGCGCGCCACGTGGCGCCAGACCGCCGCGGACACCTCGCGCGCCACCGGCGCCGCGCTCGCGGGGGTCGCGAAGCCGCGGGTGAGCACCACCAGCACGTACGGCGCGCGCCCCGGCGGAAAGACGATGGCGGCGTCGTGGGCGATGCGGGTGATGTCGCCCGTCTTGTTCGCGGTGCGCACCCCGCGCGGGACGCCGGCCGGGATCATCTGCGTGAACTGCTGCCGCCCGAGCACGTCGACCATCTCGCGGCTGGCGGTGGGAGAGGCGGCGTGTGCGCCGGCCACCGCCTCCATCACCCGCATCAGCGCGTAAGCCGAGGTGGTGTTGTTCATCCCCGCGCGGAAGGCGGGGCCGTCTTCCACGCCGCGCAGCACGTGCATC
>DASYJZ010000544.1:0-7077 GCA_035995965.1 Longimicrobium sp.
GTGGATGCCCCGGGTATTGGGCGCAGCATCGGGTCCTTGGCGAGCCGGCCGCGTCGTCCACCGGGTTGGAATCCCGGAGCTACAACGGCGCGAAGGTCCGCCGGCGCGAACCTCCCCCGCGCGGCATCGGTGCACGCGGGATTTCGGCGCACGCGTTCCGAGTGATGGCGTTCCTCCAAAGTTCAGCGATCCCCCGACGCCGCTGTCGGTAGATTGCACTACCTCGTGTCGGTGTGCGGCGACCGAGATTCCACGCTCGCAGGGGTCGAGGGCTCTCGCAGAGGGGAAGGCGGGCGATGGAGACGCTGTCGGCGGCGCGGGCGCAGATGGAGGTGTCGCTCGCCTTCCACATGGTCTTCGCCGCGCTCGGCATCGGGATGCCGCTGCTGATGACGCTCGCGGAGGCGCTGTGGCTGCGCACCGGCCGGGCGCACTACCGCGACCTGGCGCGGAAGTGGGCGAAGGCGACGGCGCTCACCTTCGCCATCGGCGCTGTTTCGGGGACGGCGCTGTCGTTCGAGCTGGGGCTGCTCTGGCCGCGCTTCATGGCGTTCGCCGGCGGCATGATCGGGCCGGCGTTCGCGCTGGAGGGCTACGCCTTCTTCCTCGAGGCCATCTTCCTGGGCCTCTACCTCTACGGCTGGGAGCGCCTCTCGCCCCGCGCGCACCTCGCGGCGGGCGCGGCGGTGGCGGCGAGCGGCGTGCTCTCCGGCATCCTGGTCGTCGCCGCCAACGCGTGGATGCAGGAGCCCGCGGGCTTCCGCATGGTCGGCGGGAAGGCGGTGGAGGTGAGCGCGCTGGCGCCCTTCCTGAGCCCCGCGTGGGAGCAGATGGCGCTGCATTCCACCCTCTCCTGCTACATCGCCACCAGCTTCGCCGCGGCGGGGGTGTACGCGCTGGGGATGCTGCGCGGGCGCCGCGACGCCTACCACCGCGCGGGACTCGCGCTCACGCTGGCGGTGGGGACGGCGGCCGCGCTGGCGCAGCCGCTGAGCGGCCACCTGAGCGCGCAGCACGTCGCGCGCAACCAGCCCGCCAAGCTCGCCGCCGCCGAGGCGCACTTCCACACCCGGCGCGGTGCGCCCGTCCTGGTCGGCGGCATCCCGGACGCCGCCGCGGGGACGGTCCGCGGCGCGCTCCGCATCCCCCGCCTGCTCAGCTTCCTCGCGACGAACGACTTCGACGGCGAGGTGAAGGGGCTCGACGCGGCCCCGCGCGCGCTGTGGCCGAACGTGGCCGTGACGCACCTCGCGTTCGACGTGATGGTCGGCAGCGCCTTCGCGATGATCGGGCTGGGGCTCTGGTTCTGGCTGCTGCGCTGGCGGCGGCGCGAGCCGGGGCGGTGGCTGCTGCGGGCGCTGGTCGCCGGGTCGCCGCTGGGCATCGTGGCGCTGGAGGCGGGGTGGATCGTCACCGAGGTCGGGCGCCAGCCGTGGATCGTCCGCGGCGTGATGCTGACGAGCGAAGGGGTGACGCCCGTCGCCGGCGTGGCGGCGACGTTCTTCGGCTTCTCCGTGCTGTACCTGGCGCTGGGGATCGCGCTGGCGCTGCTGCTGCGCCGGCTGGCGACGGGCGCGCCGCCCTCGCCCGACGCGGCGCCGCGGCCTGCGGAGGCGGCGCATGCTGGCTGACCTGGCGGCGGGGCTCACGCTGGCGGCGCTGATCGCCTACGCGGTGCTCGCGGGGGCGGACTTCGGCGGGGGGATCTGGGACGCCTTCGCTCGCGGCCCGCGGCGGGATGCGCAGCGCGACGAGATCGCCCACGCGATGGGGCCGGTATGGGAGGCGAACCACGTCTGGCTGATCTTCGTCGTGGTGCTGCTCTTCACCTGCTTCCCGACCGCGTACGCGGCGCTGAGCGAGGGGCTGTTCATCCCCTTCCACCTGGTGCTGCTGGGGATCATCCTGCGCGGCGCGGCGTTCGTCTTCCGCGCCTATTCTCCCCAAAGCGTGCGGCGCCCCGGCCGCCCGGGACGCGGCGCCCGCCGCTGGGGCGCGGTGTTCGGCGCCGCGAGCGTGATCACGCCGGTGCTTCTGGGGATGTGCGTGGGCGCGGTGTCCGCCGGCGGCCTGCGGGTGGCCGGCGGGCGCGTGGTGGTGACGGGGACGGCGCCGTGGCTGCGGCCGCTGCCGCTGGCGACGGGCGGCTTCGCGCTGGCGGTCTGCGCCTACCTCGCCGCCGTCTACCTGGCGAACGAGACGGCCGGCGAGCTGCGCGAGGACTTCCGGCGCCGCGCGCTGGCCGCGGGCACGGCGGTGGTGGCGATGTCGGCGCTGATGCTGCCGCTGCTGTACGTCCAGGCGCCGCACCTGTGGCACGGGCTGCTGAGCGTGCGCGCGGCGCCGGTGCTGGCGGTGGGCGTGGCGGCGGCGCTGCTCTCCGGCTGGGCGCTACGGGAACGGAAGCCGCGGCTGGCGCGCGCCGCGACCGTGGCGCAGACCGCCTGCCTCCTCGCCGGCTGGGGGATCGCGCAGCACCCGTACATCATCTACCCCGACGTGACGATCCAGGGCGCCGCGGCGCACGCTGCCACGCTCCGCTTCGTCCTCTGGTCCACGCCGTTCGGGATGGCACTGCTGCTGCCGTCGCTCTGGTGGCTCTTCCGCGTCTTCAAGACCCCGGAGATTGGGTCTCACGGCGAGCCGCGGAGCCGCTGAGAGTACGGCCCCGCTTCCTCTGCGTCTCCGCGGCTCTGCGTGATCGCTGGATAAATTGTTACCGGTCCATCTCCGGCGGCCTTATCTTCTCTGACGCATGCCTACGCGCTCCGCATCATTATCACTCCACCTCCTTGATCGGCCTCGCCCCCCCATATGTCCGAAGTGGCCCCCGCACCAACGCCCGGCTTTCAGGAGCTGCGCCCCACCAACGTCTTCCTCAGCGCCGGCCTCGATGCGGGGGAATGGGTGGAACAGATCCGGCACGCATTCCAGGCTGCGGGGCCCGGCTACCAGGTGGTGAAGTACTCCGCCAACCTTCCTCTCACCGACGGGGAATTCGATCCGGAGCTTCACGACGTCGATGCCGCCGTCGTCCTCCTCTCACCCGGTTTCTTGAGCACCTACCAGGCGGCATCGACCGAATACCCGGCGATCGTCCGGCACGAACATGAGGAAGGGCTTCCGGTCTTCCGAGTCGTCGCCATCCGGGGCATTGAGGCCACGCTTGAGAGACTTTCCATCAACCCGTCTCAACTCGTATCCGCCAAGCCACTCCAGGAGATGGACGAAGCGGAACGCAGCCATGCGCTCGAGATGCTGGTGCGAGAGGTCAGGAGCGCCATCGATGCTCGTCGCGCCGCCGCCAGGGATACGGGCCCCAGCCTGCACTCGAAGCAGCGTGATCTCGCGCAAAACGCCGCCTCGGCAGCAGGGGGAGATCACCTGACCGATCTGCCGTTAGGAGCCGACCTCTTCGCGATGGCTCCAGCGGCGGAGGCGATCGTCGCTCGGGCCGGCAGATATGCCGCCTCAGCCAAATTACCGCTGAAAGCGTCCACCACGCTTCTGCTGATCGCCCTTGTGGAAGAGGGGGCCGAATGGGCGGCGGAGGAGTGGACCGCATCGTGGCTGTACCAAGTGCTGGGGGCGGATGCCTTAGCCAAGGTACATGAGCGACTCTTTGACGCGCACGACACCAATCGCGGGGTCGATGGCAGCTTCCGCGCGCTGTTGAGCACTGGTGCTGCACTCGCTCTGAGTACGGCGACGGACATCGCGAAGCGCACTACTGGCGCGGGCACAATCCGCACGCGCCACCTGCTCGCAAGCCTGCTCACGGACAGCCGCGGTTCCACGGGCTCGGGAGCGCTGCAGGAGCTTGTGCTGATGGGGTTCCGAGGATCCGATTTACGGAAGGACTTCTTCGAATTCGTACGTGGCGGGGGAGACGACGATGCCGCCTGGAGCAAGATCCTGCTCGGCCGCGAGGTGCGGGTCTACCGCATGCCCGGCTTCCACGCCGACGACACGCGCGGCGAGGACCTGCTGGGGATCGAGCAGGACGTGCTGGCCTTCGCCACGCTGATCGCGGCGCGCTCGGTCACGCCGCCGCTGTCCATCGGGCTGTTCGGCGAGTGGGGATCGGGGAAGAGCTTCTTCATGCGCCGGCTGAGGGACGCGGTGGCGGGGCTGGCGCGCGAGGCCGCGCGCTCCGCGCAGATGCAGCGCGATCTGCCGTTCTACAAGCGGATCGTGCAGATCGAGTTCAACGCTTGGCACTACGTGGAGGGAAACCTCTGGGCCAGCCTCGTCGAGCACATCTTCCACAACCTGAAGATCCCGGGCGATCCGCCGTCGGTCAGCGAGGCGCTGCAACAGCGGCTGATGGACGGCGTCGAGTTCACCGGGAAGGCGCGGGCACAGGCGAACGAAGAGGTCCAGCGCGCGCAACGCGAGGTAGACGCCGCCCGCGAGCGGGTGAGCGCCGCCGAGCTCGAGCACGAGCGCCAGCGCGACGCGCTCGCCGAGCTCGCCGCGAAGGAGGTCGCGAGCGATCTCACGGTGAAAGAGGTGCGCGCCGCCGTCGGACCCGTGCTGGAGCGCCTGGGCGCGTCCACTGCGGAGGCAGGCGTACACGAGCTGCTTGGCGCTCTCTCCGATGCACGGACACTTATGGAACGGGGGCGCAGCGTGTTCCTCCCGTTGGTCCGCGCACCCAAAGGCGAACGCCGGAGGCGAACGGCGCTGCTGCTAATGGTGATGTTCCTCGGGCCCGCGATTTACTGGCTGGTCGGTGCCGCGGTCCGAATGCTCGGCGATGCGGCGATGGCGCAGCTCTCGGCGTTCGCCTCGGGAGCGGCCACGCTGCTCACGGCGGGAGCCGTCTGGGTGCGCTCACAGGTGAAATGGGGCTCGGACCGCTTGGCCGAGGTGGAAAAAGCCCAGCGCGAGGTGGATCGCCGGCTTGCCGAGAAGCAGGCCGAGCAGACGCGGGAGCTCCGCGCGCTGCAGGAGCGGTTGCGACTTGCGCAGGCAGACTACGAAGCCGCGCGCCGCAGCGAGTTGGAGAGCGAAAAGCGGGCGGCAGAGGCCAGGGCGAAGCTGGAAGACTCGAGCGTGGCGCGGCTGGTCGCTTCCTTCATCGAAGACAGGGCGGCGAGCACCGACTATCGCAAGCACCTGGGCGTGCTCGCGCTAGTGCGCAACGACTTCGAGACCCTTTCCGGGCTGATCGAGGAAGAGAACTGGCGCCTGTCGCCGCCGGGACACGACGACGACCGCTACCCGCACACGACGCGCTTCAAAGAGCTGGAAGAGGAGGGGAGCCAAGCCGAGAGCCGCATCAACCGGATCGTGCTGTACATCGACGACCTGGACCGCTGTCCGCCCAACAAGGTGGTGGAGGTGCTCCAGGCGGTGCACCTGCTGTTGGCCTTCCCGCTCTTCGTGGTGGTGGTGGGCGTCGACGCACGGTGGGTGAAGCGCTCGCTGGAGGTGCGTTACCGCGAACTCCTGCACGGCGGCGACGCGCAGGCGAAGGACACCGTCGCGCCCGCAGAGCTGCTGATCGGCAAGGCAACGACGGGCGACTATCTGGAGAAGATCTTCCAGGTGCCCTTCTGGCTCCGTCCGATGGACGAGACCCACACCGAGCGCATGGTGCGCGGGCTGCTCGGAAGTAGCGTGACGTCGGCCGAGCCAGCCGCGGCCGACGCCGTGCAGGTGCGCGAGCCGGCGCCTGGGGGAAGTCAGGAGCAGCACGCCACGGTCGAGGCTAAGCGAGGAGACTCGTCGCCAAGCGTGCTTGTTCCGGGAGGGCTTTCGCGCCCGGGTCGACCCATAGCTGTTGGGGGACTCACAGTGCCGCGCGAGCCGCAAGCCGTTGTGCAGGAAGAGCCGCAGGTGAACCTCGAAAGCCTGATGTTCCGGCCGGAAGAGCTAGAGTTCATGGCGGCGCTGGCACCACTGCTGGACCGCTCGCCCCGCGCGTTGAAGCGCTTCGTGAACGTGTATCGGCTGATCAAGGCGGGGCTCACCCCGGCGGAGCAGCGCGCCTTCCACGGCGCGGAAGGCCAAGTGCCGCCCTACCATGCCGTGCTGTTCCTGCTCGCCGTCGACACGGGCCTCCCCGAGCTCGCAGACGAGTTCTTCGCCTCGTTGCGTGCGGTGAATCCGGAGCCAGGCGGAGGCACGGGTAAGGGCGCCGCGACGCTCGGACAGCTCGTGGAAGCGAAGATCGCGGAACTCGGCGGCCGGTTCGGCGAAGGCGGGCCGTGGACGCGGCTGCGCGTGCTGCGCGCCGGGACGGCGGAGTCGGACTTCGATCCGCCGCTGGCATTGATCGCCGCGTGGGAGCCGCGGGTGATACGCTACTCCTTCCGCGCGCGGGGCTAAGGGCGCCCGAGGAGCGCCGTGAGGTCGCACTCTGCCAACTCGCCGATGCGCTCCAGCGTGAGGTCGGCGGGGGCGTAGCGGGCGCAGATGTCGGGGTCGAGCGCGTAGTGTCCCTGGCGGGGGAAGACGGTGACGAGGCGGTCTCCCCACACGTTCCGCATGGCGTCGAGGATGCGCAGCTTGTCGTCGACCATCACGTAGCGGCGGGCGGGGAAGCGGTCCTCCACGTCGTCCAGCATCTCCTCCTTGTGGATGTAGATCAGCACGTTCCCATCCACCGCATCCCACAGCCCCGAGCGCTCCACCTTGCGTGGCTGGAACACCACGTCGCCGTCGGAGAGAATGGCCACGGGTCCGAGCTCCTTGCAGCGTTCGATGGCGTCGAGCGAGCCGGGGTAGAGCCGGTTTGCGAAGGGGTAGTTCACCAGCCAGGTCGACACGGCCAGGAGGTTGGGGTCGCGCGGGTGCTCCACCCGGAAACGCTGCAGCGCGCCCAGGTAGTCGGCGTAGCCCAGCTCGCTCCGCAGCTCCTCGAACGTCTCCCAGTACCACCGCGCGCGGTCTTCGCCGAACGCGCCCGTCAGGTGGCGCCGGAGGTCGGCCGTCACGCGGTCGTTGTCGAGCAGCGTGTTGTCTACGTCGAACAGGAACACCACGTCGTGGCGCGGGCTCATCTCGGCCTCTGGGTCGGGTCGCGTCGGCAGATGGACGAGGATACCGTTGGGGCAGGCCGCGGGCCAG
>DASYJZ010000545.1:0-4566 GCA_035995965.1 Longimicrobium sp.
CAGGCGACCCGGACCTGGGTCTCGGGTGTGGGAGACGACGCGAATCCCTGTTCGCGCACCGCTCCGTGCAAGACCTTCGCGGGGGCAATCTCCAAGACCGCGGTCAACGGGGAGATCGACTGCATCGATCCCGGTGGATTCGGCGCGGTCACCATCAACAAGTCCCTCACGATCGATTGCAACGGGGTGCTGGGCGGCATCTTGTCCGCGGGAGCTCCCTTCGCCGTCAACGTCAGTGGCACCGATATCGTCGTCACCCTTCGCAACCTCTCCATCAACGCCGTGGGGACGGGCACCGACGGGGTCAGGTTCACCAATGGGAAGCAGCTCAACCTCGAGAACGTCATCATCACTCAGGTGGCGCGCTACGGAGTCTGGGTCCCCGCGATGGCGGGCCTCGGAGGGGTCGTGATCAAGAACTCGACGATCTCGAATGGTGTCGACGGAGTCCGCGCCGCCTGGGGCAACACCATGGTGAGCCACTCCATCATCTCCGGAAATTCCGGGTTTGCCCTGATCGCCGAGAACGTCGGCGTCATCAGCGCGGATAGTAATCTCCTGACCAACAACGGCACGGGGGTGCAGGCCGGCAACGGGGGAGCGGGCCAGGCAGCCGCGACCGTAAGGATCTCGAACAACGACGTCTACACCAACCTCAACGGGTTTGTCTGCGCCGGTGGAATCGTCGCTTCCGACGGCACCAACCGGAAGGGAAGCAACACAGGAGGGCCCGCAACGCCCTGCGCGCCGAACGGTACCATCACCAAGCAGTAGCCCTCCGGCTCACACCTCCGGGCCGCGCTTGCCCGCCCGGGCGAGCGCGGCCTCGCACATGGACCTCGGGCTGGCTCACGGCGGCGGCGTTGCGGAGCCGATCCAGCTCACGTCGAAGCCGCGCACCTGCGACTGGAAGACGTGCGCGCGCACCGCCGGGTCCTGCCGCACCACGGAGTCCGCCTCGGCCTGCGAGCGCGCGCGGAAGACGATCAGCGCCACGTTGTCCCAGTACTCGCCCTTCATCCCGCCGGCCAGGATGGCGCGCCCGGCGCGGCGCTGCTCGTCCCAGTAGCGAACGTGGCCGCCGAGCGCGGCGTTGGCCGCGCTGTCCGCGGGCCAGCGTCCCGTCTCCTTCCACTGCGCGTACAGGTCCCAGCGCAGCCGCAGGAGCACGACGTACGCCTCCTCCGCCACCGGGCGCGCGGGCACGGCAGATGCCCACGCGGCGCCGGCGGAGGCGAGAACGACCAGGGCGATGACGATCGGCAGGCGAGCGCGCACGGCGGGTTTTCTCCGGACAAGGGGAGCGGACGCGGCGACGGCAACGATGCCGCCACGAAAGCGGCCGCGCCAGCCCGACGCGTCCGCGAAGATTGCGCAGTGGTCGAGGCCGCCTTCAGAAAGTCTGGAGGCGGTCTTTCGTCTTCGGGCTCGTCGGCGTATTCCTAACGGCCACCGCCATCCGGTTTCCGTTCACTCCCTCCGTTCCCTGAACAACGCGATGATGAAGACTCTCCGCCGACTCATGCCGGGGCTCGCGGCGCTCGCGCTGCTCGCGTCCACGCTTCCCGCCGGGGCCCAGGCGCGTCAGCTCCTGGGCTCGCGCGTGCGGGTGACCGCCCCCGGCATCGCCCCGGGCAAGGTCACGGGCGTGGTGACGCAGTTCGACACCGCGCGTCTCGCCGTCCGCGACACGGCCACGGGCGCCGAGCAGTCATTCCCGCTGCACAGCATCCTCTTCCTCGAGGTCTCGAAAGGGTCCAGCCGGGGCGGGAGCGTAGGGAAACGGGCGGGGCTGATGGCGTTCATCCTGGGCGGGCTGGGCGCGATCGGCGGCGCCGCCGCGCACCCCTACAAGGACGTGGGGCCCAGCGCGGCCCTGGGCGGCGCGGCCGGATTGGTGCTGGGCGCGGGGATCGGCGCGGCGTGGGGGGCGAGCGCGCCGCGCGAGCGCTGGGAATGGTCGGTGCGCCCCTTCGGCTACGACCGGCGCGCCACCGCCCCTCCCGCCACCCCGTCCGACACCACGCCCGCTACACCTTCGCCCCGGCGCTGACGGAGAGCAGGACGACTCACGATGACCGTACGAACGCGTCAGCGCGCGGCGGGGCGGATGGCGAGGCCGCGCTCGCCGCGGTACTCGTCTTCGGCGGCCTTCAGCGCGTCCCAGGCGCGGAGGGCGTAGCGGTCCGACAGCGCCTCGCGGGGCGCGCGCCGGGTGGGCCACGGGGCGCCGGCGTCGTCCAGCTCGCCGGGGTAGAGCGACAGCGCGGCACCCACCAGCGAGCTCGCCAGGCTGCGGCGGGTGGTCGCGTCCGCGCGGCCCAGCACCTCCAGCGCGCGCAGCGGCCCCTGCGAGAACACGTCCGCCAGGAACGCGGCGTACTCGTCCTTCAGCCGCCCCTGCCCCAGGTCGTCGTAGCGCGTGAGGAGCCCGGCCAGCGCCTCGTCGTCGCCGTCCTTCACGCCGCGGAAGAGGAGCACGCTCGCCACCGACGGCCACCGCGCCTCGCTGGCGGCGAAGGCGTCGGCGACCAGCTCGTCGTCCAGCCGCGCGAGGAGCTCCGACGTGGTCTGCGCCTCCAGCTCCACCACGAACGGGTCGCGCGGCGGCGGCGTCCCCGCGGGGCGGGCGGCGCGGCGCGCCGGGGCCGGCGGCGGCTCGGCGGCGGCTTCGCGGTCGCCGCCCACGATCACCACCTCGGTCCCCACCTGCACGTCGTGGTACAGGCGCAGCGCGTTGGCGTCGGAGAGGCGGATGCAGCCGTGGCTCACCCGGCGCCCCAGCAGCTCGGGCTTGTCGGTACCGTGGATGGCCAGCCCGTGGCCGATGTACACCGCCGCCGACCCCAGCCCGCGGGTGAAGCGCCGCCTGGGGTCGTTCGGGCCGGGGACGGGGAGGTCGTGCTCCAGGAAGTACCAGTCGGGCGCGATCCAGTCCGGCTCGCGCGCCTTGTACGCCACATGGTACGCGCCATTGGGGGTGTGGAAGTCCCATGCGTCGCGGTCGCTCTCCAGCCGCAGCCCGGTGCCGGTGCCCACCGGGGCGCTCCAGAGCACCCGCCGCCCCCTGGCGAAGTAGAGCCGGTTCTCGTCCAGGTCCACCACGACCGCGTAGCCGCCCCGCGCCAGCGCCTGCGAGCGGACGCGGATTCCCTGCGCGTGCGACCCGTGCGCGAGCGAGAGCGCGATCGCGGCCAGCCCGAGCGTCCGCCGGAAAGCCATCATCGAAGTGCCACGTGTGGGCGTTTCCAGATCCTTCGAGCGTACCCACCGGGCTTCGTGCAAGATCCAGTCACAGAAAAGAATTCTCTCACAGAGGTCACAGGGGGCACGGAGGAACTTCGTCGCGTTCCTCCGTGCCCCCTGTGACCCCTGTGAGAGATCGCTGTTGCCGTTGCCGTTTTCAGCCTATACGCCCGCGGGCTCCAGCTCTTCGAGCAGGGCGGTGAGCTTCTCGAGATGCTGGGGGGTGCAGAAGAGCCGGATGTCGCCGCGCTCGCCGGCGCGGACCCTGGGGCGGGTGAAGCAGACCACGCGGTGCTGCGCCTTGCAGAGGAGGTCCAGGGCGCGACCCGCGCGGGCGGTGTCGGGTGTCCGGTCCTTGCGCCGCCAGCCCAGGTGGATCGCCACGTCCTCCGCGCTGACCGCGTCGTGCACGCAGGGGGTGAAGGCGTCGTCGTCCAGCGTCTCGATCACCAGCTCGCGGTCGCGCAGGTAGCGGAAGGCCTTGTCGGCGTCGCGGGCGCATCCCTCGGTGTTGGGCACCTCGGCCACGTTCACCCCCACCAGGTCGCAGCACTCGCTCCCCACCGCGTTCTCCTCGTCCCCCTCCTTCCACTGCTCCATCGCCAGCGCCTCGGCCGATTTGCGGCTCTCGGCGTCGACGGCGTACCGCACTGTCTGCTTGAAGGTGATCTCGACCTCGAAACGCTTCGCCATCTCCGGACTCCCTGGCTCCCCAGCCGTTAGGGCGCGGCCTCGTCGGGCGCGCGGGTCGCTGCTTCTGATGTTCCCGGATCTCGGGCGGCGCGAACGCGAGGATCGGGCCATGGCGAGCACGGGCACGACTGCCTGATTGTGCCTTGATTGATAACCACGAATGGACGAAAAGGGGAGTGGGTCGTGCGCTGTTACGATGTGATACCCGGGTGCGGCGGGGGACCACAGCCGGCGACGGATCATGCAAGCCGTTGCACCAGCACGTCTTCGGTCCAGCGCTGCGGCCCCAGCCGCAGCGCGGCGGACCACACCCGGCGGATGCTCGCGACCGTGCGCGGGTGGTCGAAGTCGAGGGGGTGCACCGCCAGCCGGAGGACGCGGCTCCGCCGCCGGAGGCGCAGGAGGAGCGGCGTGCCCGCCACCGACGTAGCCCGCCGCAGCGGCGTGCGCGTGGCCCAGGTGATCACGGGGGCGGCGATCGCGCGCCCCGCCGACAGGTCCACCACGGCGGCGTGGTCCTCAGTCCAGGCGAAGCCGTGGCGCCGCAGGAGCGGCGGGAGCGCGGGCGTGGCGAGCCAGGCCGGCGCCACGAACCCCGCCGGCTCGGTTCCGGTCACCGCGCGGAAG
>DASYJZ010000546.1:0-2162 GCA_035995965.1 Longimicrobium sp.
CGCGTCGCCGTGGCGGCGGGCGACCGGCCGGACAGCACGGTGATCGCGCAGGCGCTCCCCGGGACGGGGACGCCGTACCAGTGGTTCTTCCCCGCCGGCACCGTGTTCACCGTCACCGGCGAGCGCGAGGGGTTCTACCGCGTGCGGCTGACGGACGACCTGGAGGTGTGGATCGAGCAGAAGAGCCTGCGCCTCCTGCCGCCCGGCGCCGCACCGCCGGAGGGGACGGTGGGGACGGTGCGTGTGGTGCCGCGGGCGGAGTGGGTAGACCTGCGACTCAGCACCTCCGATCGCCTCCCGCACCGCGTGACGGTCGATGGCAACACGCTCATGGTGGAAGTCTACGGTGCGCGCACGCGGACCAACTGGGCGCACTACGGCCCCGAGGACGGCTTCGTCCGCCGCCTGTCGTGGGAGCAGGTGCGCACCGACGTCTTCGCCGCGCGGCTGGAGGTGGCGGAGCCGGTCTGGGGATGGAGGAGCTTCTACGACGCCGGCGGCACGCTGGTGGTGCGCGTCCGCCGCCCGCCGCGCATCGACCGCGACCGCCCACTGGCGGGGCGCTTCATCGCGGTGGACGCGGGGCACCCGCCGGGCGGCGCGATCGGGCCGACGCGGCTGACGGAGGCGGAGGCGAACCTGGCGGTGGCGAAGCGGCTGGTGCGGATGCTCCAGCAGGCCGGCGCGCGCGTGCTGGAGACGCGGCCGGACACGGCGGCGGTGGCGCTCGGCGCGCGGCCCCTCGCTGCCGAGCGGGCGAATGCGGAGCTGCTGGTGTCGCTGCACAACAACGCCTTCCCCGACGGCGTGAACCCGTTCACGAACAACGGGACGACGGCGTTCTACAACGCGCCGCAGGGGATGGAGCTCGCGCGCGCCCTCCAGCACGAGCTGATCGCCGAGCTGGGGCTCCGCGACTTGGGGATCGCGCGCGCGGACCTGGCGCTGGTGCGGTCGACGTGGTTCCCATCGTCGCTCACGGAGACCATGTTCCTGATGGTTCCGCAGCAGGAGGCCGCCCTGCGCGACCCCGCCGTGCAGGAGCGCATCGCCCGCGCCCACTTCCGCGCGATCGAGGCCTTCCTGCGGAGCCGGGCGAGATAGGGGCCACGAACGCGGGAAACGACGGGTTGGAAACCGACGGGTTGGAAACCGACGGGTTGGAAACCCGCCGCTGGAACGGCACGAAGTCCGCCTTCGCGGACTGCGCCTCGGGCTGGGTGCGATGCGCGGTCCTTCGCGCACGCCTTTGTGCACCATCGCCTGCTATCCGCCGCCGATATCGCGGCCGCAACTCCACGACGCTCCCAATCTAGCCGCATCCACATGACCTCATTCCTCCGCCGCGTCGCGGCATGCGCGGCCGCCGCCGTTGCCGCGGCGGTGCTCGCACCGGTTGCCGCGCGGGCGCAGATCCCGGCGGACGAGCAGTTCCGGGTGATCGACACGCCGCACTTCCGCGTGCACTACGCGCCGGGGCTGGAGCCGCTGGCGCGCCGCGCCGGCGCGCGCGCCGAGGAGGCGTACGCCGCCATCTCCGGCGTGCTCATCCACCCGCCGCGCGGCCGCATCGACCTGCTGGTGGCGGACAACGTCGACTACTCCAACGGCTTCGCCACGCCCTTCCCGCGCAACCGCGTGGTGCTCTACGCGCACCCGCCGGTCGACGACCCCACGCTCGCCTTCTACGACGACTGGATGCAGCTCGTGATCAGCCACGAGCTGACGCACATCTTCCACCTGGACTATGCGCGCGGGCTGCCGCGCATCCCCCGCTACGTCTTCGGGCGGCTCCCGCTGGGGTTCCCGGAGACGACCACCCCCGACTGGACCAAGGAAGGGCTCGCGGTCTACCTGGAGTCGCGCCTCACCCGCGCGGGACGCATCCGCGGCACCATCCACGAGATGGAGCTGCGCACGGCCGTGCTGGAGGGGCGCTTCTTCTCCCTCGACCGCGTCTCGGGCGATCCCGCGCGCTGGCCGGGGGGGAGCACGCGCTACGTCTACGGCTCCATGTTCATGCAGTATCTCGCCGAGCACCATGGCGAGCGCGCCGCGGGCGAGTTCGTGCGGCGCTACGGCGGCTACGTGGTGCCGTTCCTCAACGACCGCGCGGCGAAGGAGGCGTACGGCGTCTCCTTCTCCCGCGCCTGGGGCGAGTG
>DASYJZ010000547.1:0-4088 GCA_035995965.1 Longimicrobium sp.
CGCGGCACCCCGTCCCACGCACGGCGAGCCGGAAACGCATCGTCCTTTGAGCGAATTTGTTAAACTGCTTCACAGCAAGGAGTTGCATGGTTTTAGGCCCACGATTTGCAGCCCCTCACCACCTCACTTCGTCGCGTCTGACGGAGACGCATCAACCATGGATCGGGAGGGATCGATGCGAGGCTACGGACGGGACTACGACGACCGCAACTGGCTCGACCGCCCGGAAGACACGGTGCGCGGATGGTTCGGCGGTGGGCGCGACTACGACCGCGACTACGGGTGGAGCGGCGGGGACCGCGACATGTCCAACCGCGGCGACTGGAGCCGCGGCCCCGACCGCGCCCGTCCCGGCGAGGGCTACCGGACGAACAACTGGAACAACCAGCACGCCGGCTGGGACACGGTGAACCGCGCCGGCTCGTACTACGGCATGGACTACCAGGACCGCGACCGCCAGGGCTACCGCGCCGGGGGCAGCGACTACGACCGCGACTTCGGCCGCGGGTGGAGCCGCGACCGCAGCCCGGGCGCGTCGCGCGGCATGGGCGGCGGTTCCATGGGCGGTCGCGGGATGGGCGGTCGCGGGATGGGCGGTCGCGGGATGACCAGCGGGGGGATGCCGGACCGGGGGATGTCGGACCGGGGGATGCGCGGCGGCGGCCAGGGCGACGTCTGGATGACGGAGGCCGAGCACGGCGGCTACGGAGATCGTCCCGGCACCGCGTGGGGCGACTACAATCCCGGCGGCGGGTACGGCGGGGGCGGGCGGTTCCGGAACTCCACCTCGGGCGGGGTGCAGCCGGGGCGGTACTTCCGCGGCTACGGCAACGGCTCCACCGGCGGCAGCGGCTACGAGCCGTACTGATCGGCCAACTGCGGCAGACGCACGGAGGGCCCCGGGACGATCCCGGGGCCCTCCGTCCTGTTCCAGCTCTGGCAGTTCTCTCTGTTTCTCCGCGTCTCTGCGTGAGACGATCCGTAAAAGCCGCCGTCAGCGCGGCGACGTCGGCAGCTGCAGCAGCGGCGTGGCGCCGCCGGTGACCTGCGGCATCTGGCCGTTCCACTTCTTCGTCATCTCGTACTGCACCAGCGTGGGCGTGATGCTGGCGGAGAGCAGGCGGTTCGCCTCGGCCTGCGCCTGCGCCTCGGCCAGGATCGCCTTGGCGCGGCCCGACGCGCGGATGCTGTCGCCCTGGGCGTTGTACATGTTCTTCTGCAGCTCGTTCTGGGCGGTGAGCGCCTGCTGCTGCATCACGTTCTTGGTGTTGATGGCGGCCATCACCTCGGCCGGGGCGCGCACCTCATTGATGGTGAACTGCTTCACCACGAACCCGTACGGCGCCAGGCGCCGCGCGATGAGTTGCTGCGTACGGTTCACCACCTCGGCCTTCTTGGGCCCCAGCATGTCGGCGATCGGCTCGCTCCCCAGCACCTCCTGCAGCGCCTGCCGGATCGACTGCTTCACGTAGCCGTGCTGGATCGCGCCGATGTCGGTGCGGAAGGTGGTGTAGAGGTTCGGCGTCTTGGTGGGGTCGAGCTCGAACGAGAGCGACACGTCGAGCGACACCGGCTGCCCCTCCACGCTGTTCACGTTGATCTCGTCGTTGTTCACCGATCCCTCGCCGCCGCCGCGGGTGAGCACCAGCGTCTGCATGAAGATCGGGTACTCCTCGATCCCCGTGGTGATGGGGTTGCGCATGTGCAGCCCCTGCCCCAGCGGGGTGCGGTCCACGCCGCCGCCCATCTTGTGGATGACGATCCCCACGTTGCCCGGGTCGATGTAGACGAACATCGTGGGGATCAGCAGCAGCGCGACCACCGCGCCGGCCACCAGGGGCACCTTGCCGGCGAGGGAGCCGAGCGGGTTGCGGTTGAATCGCACGGGGGGACGGCCGGTCGGGATCTGGATGGTGGACATGTTGGGTTGCGCTCTCCTGGAGCGGAGCTGGGGTGATGGGGAGGGGCGCTGACGCGCTCCGTCCCGGCTGCCACGGCGGTTCGGCCGCGGTGCGGGCATCACCGGTTGCGGGAGTGGATACGTCCCGCCAAGGTAGGTTGTTTCAATCTAAAGAGTTCCGGCCGTTCTGTCTCCCCTCCCGTTCCGCGCGGCCCGCCGGCGTTCACCCGCGGCGCAGCTCCAGCACCCGCCGGCGCAGAACCCTGGCTCAGGGCTCCCGGCGCGCGCCCGGCGGCGTGGCGTCGATCAGGCGGCCCTCGACACGGGGGGCGATGGCCTCGCCGCGCGCGTAGAGGGCGGCGAGCGCGTCGAACGCGATCAGCTTGAGGTCCGGCCCGGGCGGGACGCTCGCGACGGCGTTCCGGGCGAAGGTGTAGCCGTCGCCGCCGCCGAAGAGGTAGTCGGGGACGGCGACGGTGTAGACGCTGTCGGCCGCGAGCGGAGCCCAAGCCGTGCCGCGCTGCACCTGCACGTCCAGGATGCGCGCACCCTCCGCCCGGCTGCGGTCGAAGCGGACGCGCAGGCCGGAGACCTGGAGGAACCGCCCCTCACCCTGGCCGCCGGAGACGGAGTGCTCCAGCATCCCCCGCACCTCCGAGCCGCGCAGCGAGACCAGCGCCACCCGCGTGGGGAACCCGAAGGTGCGCGCGAGGTGCTCCCAGCGCAGCGTGCCGCCGAACACGTCGTCGATGCGCAGCGCGCCGCCGTTCAGCACCGCGACGTCGGCGGGCTGGGTGGGGAAGGCGGTGCGCATCTGGTCGGCCAGCCAGTCGGCCCAGGTGCTCTCGGCGCCGCGCACGGTGCCCTCGCTGGCATCCATCAGTCCCTCGCTGCGGCCGACGGTCACGTCCAGGAACGGCACCTTCTCCCGCAGCCGCGCCGCCCACACCTGCGTCACCCGGCGCTCGTAACCGGGGTCCACGGGGATGGTGGAGTCCACCGCCACCGCTTCAGCCGCCGCCGCAGCGCGCCGGCCGCCGGTGAGCGTCACGCGCCAGATGCCGCGCGCGTTGGACTCGCCCTTGGTGATCAGCGCGGTGCTGTCGGTGAGCGGGTCGCTCAGGCGATAGTGCTCGTGCCCGCCGCAGATCCACGCGAACTTCGGGTGGCGGCGGCGCAGGCGGCTGACCTCGCGGTCGGTCGCGTGCGCCAGGTGGGTGAGCCCCACGATCACGTCCGCCCGGCGCGCCTCGAGGCTGCGGATCATCCGCTCCGCATCCTCCACGAACGCCGAGTCGGGGCGGGCATAGTCCCGCGGGCTGTCCAGGAAGGTGAGGGTGAAGACGCCCACCCGGAGTCCCGACGCGGTCACGATCACCGTATCGCGCCCCACCCGCCGGTCCGCGGCGCTGTCGCCGGTCGCGAGGACGACGTTCCCCGCCAGCCAGGGGAAGCGCGACGCCTTGATCGCCCCGGCCATCATCCCGGGCCGCCGCTCGTCGAACTCGTGGTTCCCGGGGACGAAGAGCATCGGCGCCACGCCGTCCAGGTAGTTCAGCGCGTCGATCATCTGCAGGCCGGCGAAGTACCGGCTCTCCAGCGAAGGGGCGATGGCATCGCCGGCGTGCATCACCCTCACCTCGGCGCCGCCCTGCTTCGCGCGTTCCGCCAGCGTCACCACCCTGCCGATCCCGCCGGCGCGGCCGTTCTCCACCGCGTCGATGCGGTAGACGTCGTTGAGCTGGAGCACGGTGAGGCTCCTCCGCGGCTGCGCGCCCACGGCGGAGGAGGCCAGCAGCGCGAGCGCTGCGGCGGCAAACGCGGTCTTCCTGGAGAGGATCATCGGGCGGCGGATCGGGTGCCGGGATGCGAGGGTTCAGACGCGGGGGGAGGATACGCGAGGCGCGGGGCCGGGCACAAGCCGGGGACGGATGGTTGTCGGCTCCGGCGCGCGACGGTACCATGCACCGCGGTGCGCGTCCCCCGACCGCCCGCTCGTCCCCCGCTGCCCCATCGCTCCGCCCCCCGAGGCTGCCATGGTCCACAAGTTCCGGAAGTTCATCGCGCAGGGCAACGTGGTCGACCTGGCGGTGGGGATCGTGATCGGCGCGGCGTTCACCACGGTGGTGAAGAGCTTCGTCGACGACATCCTGATGCCGCCCATCGGCCGCGCCACCGGCGGGGTGGA
>DASYJZ010000548.1:0-7651 GCA_035995965.1 Longimicrobium sp.
CCCGGGGCAGAGGCCCGCGGCGACCAGTCCGACCCCGAACACCGCGCCGCCGACGGCCTGCGGGAGCAGGTAGGTGGGGGGGACGTAGACGCGGGTCGCATCCAGCAGCCCCAGCCGCGAGAGCCAGAACACGCCCAGCGCGGCGGTGACGATGGCGCTGAACATCACCTTCAGCACCGTGAGGTCGCGGCCGTAGAACTGGCCCGCCAGCTTGCGCGCGCTCCCCAGCCCCGCGCGCTCCAGCGCGAAGCCGAAGGCGACGCCCAGGACCAGTGCCACGCCGAGCCCGGTGCCGCCGGAGCCCGCCTCGGCTTCAATGAGGGGGAAGATCATGTCCACTCCCTCCGGAACAGCGGCGCCGCCGCGTACGCCGCGGCGAAGGCGGTGGCGATGAACAGCCAGCTCCCCACGCTCAGCAGCGCGCCGCCGGTCAGCGCCTGCCCGCTGGTACAGCCGCGGGCGAGCTTCGCGCCGACCCCCATCACCACGCCGCCCCCGGCCGCGTACGCCAGCCGTGCCCCGTCCCCGACGCGCGGCCCGCGCTCGACCCCTCCGCCGAGCCGGCCGGCGAGCCAGGCGGAGGCGAACCCGCCCAGCACCACGCCGGCGATCTCCACCACCAGCCAGTCGCGGAGCGGGCCGCCGGGGCCCTGGCCCAGGTACTCCGCGACCGCGGGGTTCCCCGCCGCGTGCGCCGGCGCCACCGCGGCCACCCCCGCCGCGGCGACGGAGGAGAACGCGCCGGACGCGCCCAGCCCGCGCCCCATCACCGCGAAGGCGGCGAGGAGCACCAGCCCGATCCCCACGCCCGTGACGTACGGGCTGGCGTAGGGCCGCGCCTCGGCGCGGACTGCGGAGCGGACGGCCGGGAGAGCGACGGGGGCGTCGGCGATGTCCGCCGCGGTCACCGCGTCCCGCCGGCAGGGCGGGTCTCCACCGGCAGGTCGGTGCGCGCGTCCCAGTCCTGGAACGAGCCGTCGTACAGCCGCACGTCGTAGCCCAGCGTGCGCGCGGCGAAGAGCACCGCGGTCGCCTGCTGGCCGATGTGGCAGTAGCCGACCACGGTGTCGCCCGGCTTCACGCCCGCGTTGCGGAAGAGGGTGGCCAGCTCCGCGGCGCTCTTCACGTGCAGGTGCTCGTCGGTGATCTCGGTGAAGGGGATGCTGTGCGCGCCGGGGATGTGGCCCTTCCGCTTGTCGGTCGCCTGTACGCCGTCGTAGAAGGCGGCCGCGCGGCCGTCCACCAGCGCCACGCGCGGGGCGGAGGCATGGCCGCGCACCCAGGCCGCGTCCACGATCAGGTCCAGCGGGTGCAGCTCGGCCAGCCGGCCGCGACGCGCGGGCGGCACGTCGGCGGTCACGCGCTGGCCGGCTTCCTTCCACGCGTCCATCCCGCCGTCCAGCAGCGAGGTGCGGTCGCCCAGCCCGGCGTAGGCGAGGGTGAAGATCACGCGCGTGCTCGGGCTCACCCAGTCGCCGCCGTAGTAGACCACCACGCGCGAGCTGGAGGAGATGCCGAGCCCCTGCAGCCGCTCGCGGAGCTGCTCGGCCGGGAGCATCTCCAGCATCAGCGCCCCGTCCTGGTGCGGCGTGGAGACGTCCCGCATCTGCACCAGCCGGGCACCGGGGATGTGGGCCTGCGCGTACCCGGCGGGGTCGCCCACGTGCAGGAGGACGAGGTCGGGGTCGTTCAGGTGCGCCGCGAGCCACGTCGATGTCACCAGCAGCCGGTCCCGCGGCGCCTGCGCGTCGGCGGGGGACGAAGCGGCGGCGGCGAGGGCGAGGCCGAGGAGGGGAAGGAGTGCGCGGCGGAAGGACGAGCGCCGCGGGGTGGATCGGGTCATCGGAGTGCTCCGGGCAGCGGGTGAGTTCGGGCGACGCCAGCCGGCTCGCCTGCCGCACGATGCCGTAGCCCCCCGGTGCCCGCCACGCGTTTGCAGCGAACCCCGCCGCCCGTGCAGTGAACCCGCCCCGGCACGCGGCGACGGATCACGCGCGTCCCATCCACCCGCTCCCTGCACGAAAGCGGGCCTTCGCTGCATCGTCATTCCGGGTCCTCGCGGTGGCGACTAGCTTTACGGACGATATCAGATGTGTCTAAGGCGCAGGGAGAGGGCGCCGCGGCCGCCGAAGCGCGCAGTCTCTTGATTCCGCTGCATCCGTAACGCCACCTGCAATCCTCAACTCGATGCGACGACGAGACGCCGAAGCTCCCTACCTGGTGCGCATCCCGCCGCTCGTGCTGTTCCTCCTGGCGACGGTGTTCGGCGCGTACGCGGGATGGCAGCACGTGCGCGGGATGATGATGTCGCAGCACCACCCCGATTCGGTCCCGCTGGCGCACGGGCTCGCCATGCGGATGCCGTACTGGTACGCGTGGGCCCTGCTCGTCCCCCTGCTGCAGTGGCTGGCGCGCCGGTACCCGCTGGAGCGGATGCGCTGGATGCGCGGCGCGGCGATCCAGCTCGTGGGCGGCGTGGCCATCATGTTCCTGCACAGCGGCGTGGAGCTGGGGATGCAGCGGCTGCTGCCCCAGTGGCCGTTCATCATGGGCAACCCGTATCCGCGGAACGTCGAGCAGTTCGTGGTCGGCTCGCTGGGCAACGGCGTGGGGACCTACGCCATCCTGCTCTGCGGCGTCTACTGCGCGGCCTACTACGCGCGCTACCGCGAGCGCGAGCTGGCCGCGTCGCAGCTCCAGGGGCAGCTCGCGCACGCGCAGCTCCAGGCGCTGCGCATGCAGCTCAACCCGCACTTCCTGTTCAACGCGCTCAACAGCATCTCCATGCTGGTGCGCGGCGGCCAGAGCGGCGAGGCGGTGCGGATGCTGGCCGGGCTCGGCGACCTGCTGCGCGGCGTGCTGGAGGAGGAGCGGCCCAACGAGGTGCCGCTGCGCGAGGAGCTCGACTTCCTCACCCGCTACCTGGCCATCGAGCAGATCCGCGCGGACCGGCTGCAGGTGCGGATGGTGGTGGCGCCGGAGCTGATGGACGCGCGCGTCCCCAACCTCATCCTGCAGCCGCTGGTGGAGAACGCCATCCGACACGGCATCGCCCGGAGCAGCGCCGCAGGGCTGGTGGAGATCGGCGCGCGGCGCGAGAACGGCGCACTGCTGCTGAGCGTGCGCGACGACGGCCCCGGCCTCTCCGCGGACGGGAACGGGCGCGAGGGCGTGGGCCTCACCAACACCCGCGCGCGCCTGGCGCGGATGTACGGCGACGAGCAGGGGCTGGAGATGGTCGACGCGGAAGGCGGCGGCACCCTGGTCACCATCCGCCTCCCGCACCGCACCGGGCCGGTGGAAGAGGCGGCGGAGCGGTGACGGCTCCGCTGCGCGTGGTGGTGGTCGACGACGAGCCGCTCGCTCGCTCGGGGATGTGCGGCCTGCTGGCGCGCGACCCCGAGCTGACCGTCGTCGCCCAGTGCGCCGACGGCGCCGAGGCCGTGGCGGCGATCGCCGGCCTCAAGCCGGACCTGGTGCTGCTGGACGTGCAGATGCCGGAGATGGACGGCTTCGAGGTGCTGCGCGAGGTCGGTCCGGCGCGCATGCCGGTGGTCGTCTTCGTCACCGCCTTCGACCGCTTCGCGCTGCGGGCGTTCGACGTGGCGGCGGTGGACTACCTGCTGAAGCCGTTCGACGACGAGCGCTTCGACCTGGCGATCGCGCGCGCCAAGCACGCCGTCCGCAACGCCGAGGCGGGCGAGCTGGGCCGCCGGCTGATGCGGCTGGTGGAGCGCCAAAGCGAGCCCGCGCCGGCTGCCGAGGCGCCGGCGGAGCCCGCGCGCCACGCCAGCCGGCTGGTGGTGAAGAGCGCCGGCCGCACCGTGTTCGTACGCGTCGAGGACGTGGACTGGATCGAGGCCGACGACTACTACGCCAGGCTGCACGTCGCCGGGAAGACGCACCTGCTGCGCGAGACCATGGGCTCGCTCGAGGCGCGGCTGGAGCCCACGCGCTTCTTCCGCGTGCACCGCTCGGCCATCGTGAACCTGGACCACGTGCGCGAGGTGCAGTTCCTCTTCGGCGGCGAGCACGTGGTGATCCTGCACGACGGCACCAGGCTCAAGCTCAGCCGCAGCCGCTTGGAGAAGCTGGAGGCCATGCTCGCTGGTCGGTGAGACCTTCTTTGCTTACTCCATCGCCAAGTGCGCGGCGTCGCCGCCGCGCTCGGGGCGGCCGATCAGGAAGAGGAGCGGGATCAGCGCCACGATGATCGCGGCGGCCAGCACGTAGATCCTCCCGTACGCGATCACGCTCGCCTGCGCGCCCAGGGTGCGGTCCAGCAGCATGTAGGCGCGCTGCTTGGCCGTCCACGGGTCGGCGCCGCGTGCGATCATCGCCTGCGTGAGCTGGTTCAGCCGGGCCAGGCCCAAGCCGTCGCTGGTGACGTGCTCGGCCAGCACCGCCTTGAACTGCGCCGTGTAGCGCGTCAGCAGGGTGGCGATCCCGGCGATGCCGAACGAGCCGCCGAGCTGCCGGAAGAAGTTGTACAGCCCCGCCCCCTGCGGCAGCTCGGCGGAGCTCAGCGGCGCCAGGGCGATGGTGGTGAGCGGCACGAACATCAGCCCCAGCCCCAGCCCGCGCCAGATCAGCGGCCAGAAGAAGTCGCCGCCGCCGCTCTGCCCGGTGATCCGCGAGAGCATCACCATCGCCACGGCGAACATCCCCGCCCCGGCGGCCACCAGGATGCGTGCGTCCATCTTCTCCGTCAGCCGCCCCGCCACCGCCATCGACACCGCCGTGGCCAGCGCGCCGGGGAGCATCAGCACCCCGGTCTGCTGCGCCGTCATCCGCAGCGTCCCCTGCAGGAACACCGGCAGGGTGAACACCGAGGCGTAGAGCCCCACGCCCATCACGATCCCCAGCAGCGTCCCCACCCACATCGCGCGGTGGCGCAGCACGCGGAAATCGATCACCGGGTGCCGCACGGTGAGCTCGCGCCACACCAGCGCCACGCCGCCCACCACGCCGATCACCGCCAGCGCCAGGATGAAGCGCGACTGGAACCAGTCGTCGCGCTGGCCATGCTCCAGCAGGTACTGCAGCGAGCCCACGCTCACCGCCAGCAGCGCGATCCCCACCGCGTCCACCGAGGGCGGGCGCTTCTGGAACTCCGAGTCGTGCACGTAGCCGGCGATCAGGAACGCCGCCAGCACGCCCACCGGGAGGTTGATGAAGAAGATCCAGGGCCAGCCGTAGTTGTCCGTGAGCCACCCGCCCAGCGTGGGCCCCACCGTGGGCCCCACCATCACCCCCAGCCCGAAGAGCGCCATCGCGGTGCCCGCCTGGCGCTTGGGGAAGGCCTCCAGCAGCACCGCCTGGCTCACCACCATCAGCGCCCCGCCCCCCACCCCCTGCGCGATGCGCCAGAAGATCAGCGCGCTCAGCGAGGTCGCCTCGCCGCAGAAGAAGCTGGCGACGGTGAAGAGGATGATGGAGCCCACGAAGTAGCGCTTGCGCCCGAAGAAGGCGCCCAGCCAGCCGGTGAGCGGGATCACGATCACGTTGGCCAGGATGTAGCCCGTGGTGACCCAGGCGATCTCGTCCAGGCTGGCGCCCAGGTTCCCCATCATGTCGGGGAGGGCGACGTTGACGATGGAGCTGTCGATCACCTGCATCAGCGCCGCCACCACCACCGCGAACGCGATCAGGTACTTGTGCGGATCGCCCTCGTCCGCCGCGCCGACCGCGCGCGCCGGGGCATCCACATCCGCTTCTTGCAACACGCTCATCGCACGCTCGAGCTCATCCCGTGGATCCCGCCGGACTTGCAAACTAGACTGCGCGGTCTAATACTCCAAAGTAGACCAGCCGGTCCGCTTGTCAACCGCGCACCCCGTCCGTAGTGTTGCGATCATGAACGCGCGTTCCCATCACGGCCCCGACGCGGACCGGCCGGGCCCATCGCCGGTGCCCGCCCGCGGCGCGGCGTCCGTGGCGAGCACGCGAGTGCCGCGCCAGGAGCGCGGGCGGCGCCGCATCGACGCGATCCTGGACGCGGCCGCCGCGCTGATCGGCGAGGTCGGCACCGAGGCGGTGACGGTGCAGGCGCTGGCCGCGCGGGCGGGCGCCTCCAAGGGCTCGATGTACCACTTCTTCCCGGACCGCGAGAGCGTGTTCCTGGCGCTCGCGGAGCGGCACGTCGCCGCCCTGCGCGCGCGCCTCGCCGACGCGCGCGAGGCGCGGGCGCAGGCCGTTGCCGCCGGCGCCGCCGACGACGCGGCGGAGGCGTTCCTGCGCCCCGTCTACGAGTACGTCGACGAGCACCCCGATCTCCCGCGGATGCTGGGCGAGCCGGCGACCCTGCAGCGCCTCGCCGCCCAGCGCGCCGCGCTGCACTCCCTGGTCGAGGACCACGCCGCGTCGGTCGTGCGCTCCCGCAACCCCGGTCTCGCCTCCGGCCAGGTCTCCCTGGCCGCCGCCGCGATGGTCGCCGTCATGAGCGCCATGCGCGGCGACCGCGTCGTTGCCTGTGCCGCCGCCCCCGACGCCGCCCGCCGCGAGACGCGCCGCATCCTCCGCGCGTACCTCCAGTCCTACGAGGCCGGCTGAGCCGGCTGCCTTGCTCGACCACGACGCATGCAAGTGCACGACGCTTCAAGCCGTCATCCTGGGGCCGCTCTGCCTCGCGCTGACGACGGCAGGCCGAAGGATCGATCGCTCGAGACGCGAGACACCGGCGGTAGTGCGGCCGCGGCCACAGATCCTTCGGGCTGCAGCCCCGAAAGTGAGCGGCCCCCGGTGCACGCGCACCGGGGGCCGCCGTATGTGGCTACCGGACTGTGCCCCGCAGGCGAGCTACCAGCAATTCGGCTCGTCCGTGAGGCATCCGTGCAGCATGGTCGTGGTCGGCCGCTGCGCGGCACCGGCGTCGAGCGACCGGACGGTGCCCGCGCCGCCGGGCTGTTCGTCTGCCACGAAGGTGTCGACGGCCAGGCTGTCCAGGTCGAGCTTGAGCTTCCGCATGGTTCCTCCAGGAGTGAGGGAGATGGGCGGGTTGAGGGTGGGGCGCACCTGCCACGGCAACGATACGCGCGGGAGGCGAAGGGTCCCAATCCTTTCCCGCCGAGGCGCCGAAACGGAAGCGAGGCCCGGTGCACGTGCGTGCGCCGGGCCTCGCGTTCCGTCAGTGCTCCCGAGAGGACTCGAACCTCCACGAGCTTGCGCCCACTGGATCCTGAATCCAGCGCGTCTACCAATTCCGCCACAGGAGCATGCAGGCGTTCCGACCGGCAGCCACCGCGTGCTACCGTACGAAGGCGGCAACAATAACGAATGGGTCGATGTTCCGGAAGGGTTCGCCCCGGACTTCTCCGGCGGCGACGCCGATGGCGAGCCGCGTGCGCCGAGCGTTTTGCGGAGGCGCCCCATACCCGCGTGCCGCTCGCCCGGGGATGCACGGTCGCGGTGGCGGGAGTCGTCGAGACGACTTCGCTTGCGGCCGCCGAAGGCGGTATGATGATGCGCCCCCGTGGCGCACCGTCCGCGCGATCGACGATGGTCCCTGCGGCGGGCGCGGCGATTGCCTACCCAACCATTGCGCCAGGGGCCGCGAAAGTGGCTGGGGAACACGGGTTCGCGGGCGGGTGATTCGGGAAAGGTGAATGGCTGACACACGAAGCGGTGCGGACGGTGAGGCTCTCATCCTGGT
>DASYJZ010000549.1:0-12299 GCA_035995965.1 Longimicrobium sp.
GCCGCGGCCGGGGTCGGTTCCCAGGGGGCGGCAGACGCGCGTCACACCCGGCGCCTCCTGGGGCGGGTCCCAGCGGCCGAGGACGACGGTGAGCGGAACTTCGGCGTCATTCCGGCGCACCACGAACACGACCGTATCCCCCGCCAGGGCGGGTTGCGTCGGCGGGTTGGCGACGAGATCCCGGCCGTCCTGAGAGACGACGACGTCGCGCGGCCTCATCCCCGCCCGCTCCGCCGGCGAGCCGGGCTGGACGGACTCGACCTCTGGATAGCTCGGGAACTCCACGGGCGGTCCGCCCTGACGCGTAAGCGTGAGCGAGGAGGTCTGGGAGTTGGTTCCCCGGCACCCGGGCGGCCGTGAAGCCGCCGGCGTGGACCCAGTGGTCTGCGCCGCCAGCGCCGTCGGCAGCAGGAGGATGACGAGGGCCGCGGCGACGGTGGAACCGGAGCGTGAGAGTCGCATAAGCTGTTTTTGCTGAGGGAGAGTCGAGGCGCCGTCGATTTCGAACGAGATGCCGACGGGCGGATCCGCGCCGACGACTGCTATTAGGATGGATCGAAGGTCGGCATGGTTGTACGCAGCGGCGAGGCGAGGCGCCATTCCGGCTCCCCCGTGAGATGGAGAGCGTCAGGCCGCGCTTTCGCGCGACGACGGCCTTGCGCTCCGGTCGCGCACCCCAGACCCTTGTGTCGTTCAGGCACTCCTCAGCCGACCGATCTCCCGAACGAGGCGGCGGGGCGGCCGCGGACGACCGTAGTGACCGTCGGAGCAGCCTGCATCCTGTGGCTCACTTCGGCAGCGGTACTGTACGGCCTGCGCAGCGCCCCACGAGTGCGTGCCTGACACCCGCGCCCCGGGTGAATCCTTCGCAAGACTGGCGATGATGGGAACCGCCTGGCTCGAATGAAGGTCGCCGCGTACCAGGCTCCCCTGCACGCCACCCGATCGACGGAGATCGCCCTCGGCCTGATCCGCGAGCAGGTCGAACGGTGCGAGCTGGTGGGCGTGGAGATCCTCTGCTGTCCGGAGGGGGTGCTGGGAGGCCTCGCCGACTACGCGGCCCGGCCCGCCGAGATCGCGATCGACGCGGAGGCGGGTGAGCTGGACGCGCTGCTGGCGCCTCTCGCGAGCGACCGCGTGGCCACCATCGTGGGATTCACGGAGATCGGGCCGGGCGGCCGGCTCTACAACGCCGCGGCGGTCTATCACCGGGGATCGGTCGCCGGAATCTACCGCAAGCTCCATCCGGCGATCCGCCGGTCGGTCTACGCTGCCGGGGACGAGACGCCGGTCTTCACGGTCGGCGGCCTGACCTTCGGCATCGTCATCTGCCGCGACTCCAACTTTCCCGAGCCGGCCAGGATCATGGCGTCGCAAGGGGCGGCAGCGCTGTTCGTCCCCACGAACAACGGCCTGCCTCCGTCGGTCGCGGGCGCCGAGGTGGCCACGGACGCGAGGAACGCGGACATCGCGCGGGCGGCCGAGAACGGCGTCTCCGTCGTCCGTGCCGACGTCGCGGGGCGCTGCGGGAGCCTCGAATCCTGGGGATCATCCGGGATCGTCGATCATCGCGGCGTCGCGTTGCGGTCGGCACGGCGGCACTGTCCGGAGCTGCTCGTGGCCGACATCGAAATCACCTCTCGTGATCCCAGGCGAGTTGGCGCATGAGCGATCTCGACGACGCGCTCGCCATCAACCGCGCGGGGTGGGACCGGGTCGCGCCGCGTTTCTACGGCGGGACCGCGCTGCCCAGCTACGGGCCGCTCGCCCCGACGGAGGAGACCCTGGGGCTGCTCGGGCCGCTGGGCGGCACGCGGGTGCTGGAGGTGGGGTGCGGGAGCGGGCACTCGCTGCGGTCCCTGTGCGAGCACGGCGCCGCGGAGGCGTGGGGGCTGGATCTCTCGCCCGCGCAGGTCGCGTTCGCCGCCGAGGTGCTGCGGCCGTTCGGGCCGCGCGTCCGCCTCTTCGAGAGCCCGATGGAGGTCGATCCGGGGATCCCGGCGGGCTACTTCGACCTGGTGGTCTCCATTTACGCCCTGGGGTGGACGACCGACCTGCCGGCGACGCTCGCGCTGGTCGCCGGGTAATTCGCCGTAGTCTGGCTTCGTGGTCGCGCAACGGGTTCGATGGCGGCGTTCTGATTGGTGGGCACCGGTGTGTTTGCGCTGGCCGCTTCGCGCCTGGTGCCCGCCTGGGGAGACGCCGGCGTGGTCGGGATCGCGCTCACCAGCGGCGGCACGCTGTTGAGCACCGTCGGCTTCGGCCCGAGGCGGAGCGCCGTGCCGGGCGACCGGCGGCGCGTAAACCATCGAGCAGCCGCTTCGTCCCAGGTCTCCGCTGCGCCCACGTGACGGCCTCGAAGGCGTCCACGCCTGCCGGGTGATGGAGTGGGAACGTTCGCATGCACTCTTTCCGAGTCGTTCCCCAAACTCTTCCAAGGTCCCAATGAGCATCGTCAGGCCTGGTCAGCACAGCGGGGGTACACCGGGAAGGGCGCCCACGGCGGGGCAGCGATTCAGGGCTGCGATAGGAGGCGTGCTCGTCTTTGCGGCAGTCGCGCTTTGTTTTGCGATGCCAGGGCTGATCTTCGTTTTTCTCGGAGGGGGCGTTGTCCTCAGCCTGATCTCCAACAGCCGGGTTTTACGAGACCACCCCGCGTGGTCGCGGGTGGCGACGGTCCTCGCGGTGGCAGGCATCGCAGCTCTCCTGGTGGTGCCTGAGGCCAGGTCGCTCGTCGGGGCTCTCCTCCTGGGCGCGCTGCAGTTCTTGTTTTCCGCCGTCGGCGGCGCGGCCAGGGGTTGGAGCGCGATGGGTGGAATCGCCGCCCTGTGGGAAACAGCGGCGTGGAGCGAGCCGATCGTCGTGGGTATGCTCGGCGGCTTGCTCATGTCGTGGTTCCACAGGGCGCGACGATTGAGACTCGGCCGGCGCGCGAAGGACTCCCTCGTGGCCGCCGCCCTGTCGGGTGACAGTGCCGCGAGGGCCATCGTCACGTTCGAAGCCTTCGTCATCAACCTCCTGGCCGCCTACGTCGTGGCTGGCCTGTTGGAATCTGTGGGCGGCTTTCACGCCGCCGGCGCGGGTGCGCTCGAGACCGCGGTCCAGATGCACGCCCTGCTGGCTGGCGGCGGTGGCGCGGGAGGCGATTTCGCGTCGATCCTCCTCCAGTTGATCGTCGTTCTCCTGGCGCTTCTGGGGGTGCTGATCGGGTTCGGCATGGTGATCGGGCTCTGCGCGGGTGCGCCTGCCGGCGCGATCGTGGGCGCGCTCTCGTGGAACCGCGCGATAGACGGCGCAACACGCTCCGTCACGCTCGGTGCGCTGGAACGCCGGCCGAAACCCTGGCGGTGGATCGCGAGCGCCGCGATTCGCGGAGGGACGGAAGGCCTGTTGAGTGGCGGGATGGTCGCAGCCGCCCTTGGCCTGCTGCACGTCGCAGGCGCTTTCTGAACGTGGGCGCAGCCGGCGAGCGGACGCCGAAGCCGGATACCGCCATCACGCCGTCCTGCTTGCTCGCTCACCGATGGGGGCGTAGTCTGCCGCTGGCGGCACACTCGCCAGGGCGGCTTCCCCGCGAACCGGGTGGAAGAGATCAAAGCCGTGATCGATCCCACCACGGCGAGCCCGCCACCGTCGTCGCGTAGCCCTCGCACGACAGATCGTCCAGGGCGTGTAGCCGATCCCCACGCCTTCGGCGTCCGTTTTGGTCCAGAGCCAGGTGGCTTCCCCGGATGTCTTGCGGCGGGCGGAACGTCGCGGCACTTTCGGCGCTGCGACCCTCACGCTCCGCCGCATCTCATATCACTCGCCCTCACAACGAGCATCCCCATGCAGTTCATCGCCCTGATCTACAACGACCCCAGCCTGCTCGACGCGCTCCCGGAGGGGAAGGCGGACACCATGATGCGCGGCTGCCTGGAGCACGCCGACGAGCTGCGCCGCGACGGGCGGCTGCTCGAGTCGCGGATGCTCACCGACGCGAGCACGGCGCGGTCCATCCGCATCCGCGACGGCAAGCTGACCACGCTCGATGGGCCGTTCGCCGAGACGAAGGAGCTGCTGGGCGGCTTCAACCTGATCGAGGCCCACGACATGGACGAGGCGATCGAGATCGCCTCCGGGTTCCCGTGGGCCAGCACCGGCTGCGTGGAGGTGCGCGCACTGGAGGACTTCGACGCCGTGCGCCGGCGGGTGGGCGCGCCCGCCGCGCCCGAACGCGCGGGAGCGGGCGCCGGCGTCTGACCGAACTCCTGCTCGACGACACGCTCCGGGAGACGGATGAAACCACGCATCAAGGTGATCACGCTCGGCGTGGACGACCTGGAGGCGGCGCTCGCGTTCTACCGCGACGGGCTCGGCCTGCCGACGAAGGGGATCGTGGGGACGGAGTTCGAGGACGGCGCCGTCGTCTTCTTCGAGATGAACGACGACCTGATCCTGGCGCTCTATCCCAGGCCCGCGCTGGCGAAGGACGGGAAGGTCGCGCCCGGCCCGCGGAGTCCCGCGGAGTTCTCCCTCGGCCACATCGTGCGCTCGAAGGCGGAGGTCGACGCGGTGATGGCGCAGGCCGCCGCCGCGGGCGCCCGGATCACCGACCCCGCGGGCGACCGCTTCTGGGGCGGGTACTCAGGATACTTCCAGGATCCCGACGGCCACCTGTGGGAGATCGCCTGGAACCCCGCCTGGGAAGTCGCCGAGTAGCTCTCCCGCGAGACGGATCGTCAGGGTGAAGGGATCGCAGCGGTGAAGGTGCTCTTTGTCTGCAGCCGCAACCGGCTGCGCAGCCTGACCGCGGAGACGATTTTCGACGGGGCCGCGGGGCACCAGGTGAGGTCGGTCGGGACGGCGGAGGGCGCCCGCATCCGGGTGACGGCGGGACACGTGGGGTGGGCGGAGCTGATCTTCGTAATGGAGAAGCGCCACCTGAGCAAGCTGCGGGAGAAGTTCGGCGAGGAGATCACGGGGAAACAGGTCGTGTGCCTGTACATTCCCGACGACTACGACTACATGGACGAGGAGCTGATCGATCGCCTGCGCGGCGCCGTGGCTCCGCACGTCGACTTCGGCGAGGGCGCGGACGGCGATTCGTAATGCCGATCGGCCTGCAGAGATCGACGCGAGGCAGAGCAGGTGGCGGCGGAACTCTGGATGACGTCCAACGCGTTTCGTGAGGTCGATTCTTCCGTGCAATCCTTTGAAACCTGCTTCGGCGCGGGTACCCTACGACATCCCGTCGGATTCCGGACTCTCTCGGCGGTGGACGCCGGCCGCACAGGAGGAGGACCATGAGCATCCCGCTGGAGCAGGACGCGGTGACCATCCCCGGGCACGAGGCCGCGCAGGTGGAGCGCGCGAACGCCACGGGGCTGCAGCCGGTGGTGTTCGTCCACGGGCTGTGGCTGCTCCCCAGCAGTTGGGACCGCTGGGCGGCGCTGTTCGAGGAGGCCGGATACACGGCGCTCACCCCCGGCTGGCCCGACGACCCCGACACCGTCGCCGAGGCGAACGCGCACCCCGAGGTGTTCGCGCACAAGACGGTGGGCCAGGTCGCCGACCACTTCGCCGAGATCGCCGGCGCGCTGGAGCGGAAGCCGGCCGTCGTGGGCCACTCCTTCGGCGGGCTGCTGGTGCAGATCCTGGCCGGGCGCGGGCTGGCCGCGGCGACGGTGGCGATCGACCCGGCGCCCTTCCGCGGCGTGCTGCCGCTGCCCTTCTCGGCACTCAAGTCCGCGTGGCCGGTGCTCGGCAACCCGGCCAACCGCAACCGCGCGATCCCGCTCACCTTCGACCAGTTCCGCTTCGGCTTCGCCAACGCGGTGAGCGAGGACGAGGCGAAGGAGCTCTACGGGACCTTCGCCGTGCCGGCCTCGGGGGCGCCGCTCTTCCAGGCCGCGACCGCCAACCTCAACCCGTGGACCGAGGCCAAGGTCGACACCACCAACCCCGAGCGCGGGCCGCTGCTGATCATCTCCGGCGAGAAGGACAACACGGTGCCGTGGGCGATCGCGAACGCGTCGTTCAAGCGCCAGCGGCGCAACCCGGGGGTGACGGAGATCGTCGAGATTCCCAACCGCGGCCACGCCCTCACCGTCGACAGCGGCTGGCGCGAGGTCGCCGACACCGCGCTCGCGTTCATCCGGCGCTACGTGTAGAGGAGATCGCTCTCGGGTCCGAGGCCTCGGTGCCCTCTCCCTGCGCCTGAGAGCGCAATCCCGGCACCGCCGGTCAAGGGCCAACCTCCGCGGGTCGGCGCCTCTTGCGCCGGCCCGGACTCGTCGTGATTCTGCGCTGTCCGGTCCCCGGGGCACCGTTCCGTCCACCGAGTCCGACGCCATGCTCACGAATCGCTCGATCCCGGACGCAACCGTCATCCCGGTGCTGGCGTATCCCGACCTCCCAGTGGCGGTGGCGTGGCTGTGCGAGGCGTTCGGCTTCTCCGAGCGCCTGCGCATCGCCGACCACCGAGCACAGCTCACGTTCGGCGCCGGGGCCATCGTCGTCACGCAGCGGGACACCGGTCCGCAGGGCGCCGCTTCGGACCATTCGCTGCTGGTGCGGGTCGACGACGCGGATGCCCACTGCGCCCGGGCCGAGGCGCGCGGGGCGCGCATCACCCAGCGGCCCACCGACTTCCCGTACGGCGAGCGGCAGTATTCCGCGGTGGACCCTGGCGGCCACGCGTGGACCTTCTCGCAGTCCATCGCCGACGCGGACCCCGCGGATTGGGGAGGCGTGCTGATGCCCGGCGCGAGCGCCTGACCCCTGCCGCATTCCCGGCCCGTCCGTGTCTCCCACTCGATCCGCCCATGCGCCCCGCCCGCATACTCGCACTGACCGCGCTCTGGTGCTGCGCCCCTGCATCTCCTCCGGCACGGGCCGTTGCCGACTCGCCCGAGCCCGCGGCGATGCAGGCTCCGCCGGCCGCGGCCGTCGACACGGCGGTGGCGATCTCGGTCTGCGTGCTCGACCATGGCGAGATCAGGGAGATCCAGGCCACGTTCGACTCCGCCACCGGCGACACCCTGATCGGCGGGCGGCCTTTCGCCGAGGTCCATCCCGCGACGAGTCCGCCCTATGCTGCCGGCGCGGACTGGTTCGTCCGGATGGAGCCGGTGCCGGTGGGGGAGGGCCCGTACCGGATGAAGGTGCGCTACGGCCTCGAGCGCATCCTGCGACCCGACGACCTGCGGCGCGTGGGGGAGTGGCGTGGGATTCCGATGTTCGCCGAGCCGGCCGCCTCGAAGTCGAGCCCCGAAGTGGTATACTTCTTCGTGCGGCCGGGCTGCGTATTCCAGACCTACCAGGCCGACTACGTGATAGGCGGCGTTCGCGGCTGAGCGGTGCCCGGGTGGCGGCAAACGGAACGCGCACCGGGCGAGGCCTTCTGGAGCGACGTGGAGGGCGGGATGATGGTTTCGGGTCCGCAGAGGCTCGCGAGCCTCCTCCTGGTCGCGGTCGCGACGCGTGCGGCGGCGCAGGAGCAGCCGGTGCCGCGCTGCGAGGGCCGCGACCCGGTGGCAGCGCCCTGCCGCGCGCGCTACGCCGCCGCGCCCGTGCTGGACCCCGCCTCCGAGCCGCCGCTCCCGGTGGGTGAGGCGCGGAAGGCGCTGGTCTGGATCTACGTCGACGAGACCGGCGCGGTACGGCGCGCCCAGGTGCACCAGCCGGCGGGCGGGGTGGACCGGGACATCGCCGCGCGCGACCGGGCCCGGCTGTTCCACTTCCAGCCCGCGACCCTCGCGGGAAGGGCGGTGGGCGCCTGGGTGTTGATGCCGGTCAGCGCCGTGCCGCCGCCGCCCTCCTGCGCGGACTTCGCCTCCGTTCCGCTCAGCGCCGGAGCGCGGTATGTCGACTCGACGGCGTCCGGGCGGCCGGAGGGTGGCGCGCGGTACCGGTACGCCGCGCAAGGCTTCGGCATCGACCTGTTCGTCTACCGGCACCCCGAGGGCGTGACGCCGCGCGGCGAGGTGGAACGGACGCTCGCCCTGCTCCGGCACGGTTCCGCCGCGGGCGCAGGGGATTCCGCCGCCGTCGTACGGGCGGGACCGGAGCGCATCCAGTCGCTCCAGCAGGGCTTCATTCCGCGAAGGGCGGATTCCCTCGTCGTGATTCGTGGCGATTTCACGCGCGTCCGGCCCAGCCGGCGCTTTCGCGGGGTGGAGTTCGAGGGATACAGCGCCGTCTTCCGTGGGGTGCCCACCCGGACCCCGATGGAATCCTACGTCGCGGTCTTTTCCGCGGGCGACGAGGACCTCGAGGTGCGCGCGACCTATCCCCGCACCCGCGGCGCCCGGGGACAGGTGGCGGAGTTCGTCCAGCAGGTCCTCTCCGACCGCGCCTGGCGGATGCGCGGGTGCCCGCGCCAGTAATTTCCGTGCATGCGCTCCACCCTTGAGACATCATCCCGAGTGGTGCCGCTGCGCCGAGGGTGCGTGGAGTGGGTCGAGTGGCTCGAGGACATCGAAGCGCGAAGCAGGACGTGACCCACGGGACGAGGCTGGATATCAGCGATCGCAGCCGGTGCCGTCGCCGTCGTGGTCCAGTCCGTAGACGTCGGTCCCGACCACCTTCACCGGGCCGCGGACGTAGGACGGGCCGTTCCCACGGCCGGCCGCGCAGTCGACGTCGCTGGCGATGGGCACGCACGGCGTATAGTTGGGGTCGCACTGACCGTTCGGCGGCGGCACACGGCCGCTGGTCCCCGGCACGGAGTCGCCGGGTTCCGCAGTCGAGGACTCGTCGATGGCGACGGTCCGCGAGGTGTCGATCATCGCGGTGTCCGGCGGGGGAGAGGGAGGCGCAGCATCCGAGCCGCACCCGAAGGCGGCGAGTGCCAGCAGGAAGCTGGCGGCGATCGTTCTCAGGGGAGTTCTCGCATGAAAATGTCTCATGATCGTTCCGCAAGCGCGGTGGCATAATGCAGGTCGGCCAGGTACAATGGTTTGCGGATTCACCTTGCACAAGCAAAGCGTCAGCCGGTCGGTGTCGTCTCCACGCCTCCCGGTCGCCGTTCACCGCGGTAACGGCGGATACTCCCCTCCCAAAGGAATCCATGAACAGGTCGCTGTGCTTGCTCGGGATCGTTGCCGCGATCGCGGTGCTCCCGCCGGCCAGCCTTGCCGCGCAGTCGCCCGACGAGGCGGCGATCCGCGAGGTGGAGGCACGCCAGGCCGCGGCGTGGAACCGCCACGACGCGGCCGCCTACGCCGCGCTGTTCACGGAAGACGGCGACGTGGTGAACGTGGTGGGCTGGTGGTGGCGGGGACGGGCGGAGATCGAGGCCAAGCTCGCCGCGGCGTTCGCATACACTTTCCGCGAGAGCACGCTGACCATCACGGACGTGGACGTGCGCTTCCTGGCGCCCGACATCGCCGTCGCCCACGTGCGCTGGACGATGGCCGGGCAGCGGATGCCCCCCGGCATGCCCGACCCGGGGCGGGGCATCCAGCTCCAAGTCCTCACCCGTCACGGCGGGCAATGGTCGATCGCCAGCTTCCAGAACACCAACAGCGTCCCCGAGCGCCCGTTCCCCACCGGCCCGGGCGGTGCTCCGCCGCCGGCGCCCTGACACGTCCAATCTCCCGACTGGGTGATCGGCAGACGGGCGGTGCGGGCAAACCTGAGCGCGAGGAGCGGGCGGATGCTGCGAGTCTTCTACATCGTCGCGGGCGCGCTGTCGCTGGGGAACGCGGGGTGGATGCTGATCGGCCCCGCGTCGTGGTTCACGAAGCTCCCCGCGGCTCTCCCCGACACCGGGCCGTACAATGGGCACCTGGTGCGCGACTTGGGGGTGGCGTTCGCGGTGATGGGAGTGGCGCTCGCGTGTGCCGCGCGGAACCCGGCGCGCGCCCGCGGGGTGCACCTCGCGGTGACCGCGTTCCTCGTGGGCCACGCCCTCGTGCACGTGGCCGACCTGCTGAGCGGGCGGCTTCCGCATCGCCACTGGCTGTTCGACGTGCCCTTCACCTTCGTGCCGCCGCTCCTCTTCCTCGCGCTCGCCGCCGCGGCGTGGCGGGCCTCCCGTACCGGAAGCAGTTGAATTCTCCGGCATTTCGGCCACCCTGACCGGCAGCGTCGGAGTCGCAGTAGCGCTACTCTCCGCCGGCCCTGCGATGCCGTGGCATCCCCCCTCTCCCGTACCGGGCGAGGGAGCATGCCGCCGCATCGGGCTTGCCACAGGGTCGTTTGTCGATTCGCCTGTCCAAAGGTTATCGTGCGGAATGGGAATCCTGTTTGTCCTGGGTGTGGGCTTCGGCGCGCTGGGCGTGATGCTGATGGGCGTGAGCGCGGCGGCGATCCTGCGCGCGAGGCGCGAGGCGGCGTCGCGCGTCTCTGGCTGGGGCGTCGTCGCCGCGCTGCAGCCCAGGGCCGGGCTCCGCGGCTCCATCCTCTGTCCCGTCGTGCACTTCCAGACGGAGACAGGCGAGCTCGTGACGTTCCACTCCTCGATGGGCGGCCAGCCGCCGCTCCACGCCATCGGCCAGCGGGTGGCCGTGTTCTATTCCCGCGAGAAACCCGATGGCGCGGAGCTCGAGGCACCGGCGGTCCTGTGGCTCGTCCCCGCGGGGATGTTCGCCGTCGGGCTCATCTTCGCCGCCGTCGGCACGATGATGGTGCTCGGGTTCGGGCTCCTGGCGGTCTCGTCCGCGGGATCCGGCTGACCTCGACCGTCGGCATCCGCTGCCATTCCACTGTTCTCCATCCCAACACACGTTTTCACGGTCGATGATCGAAACCAGAAGGCGGGCAGGACGGCGGATTCCCGGCGGCCGGTGGTGCCCGATCTCCAGCGCGGTCGGTCTCGCCCTCGCGCTCGCGTGGTCGGTCGCGCCGCTCGGGGCGCAGGCGGGCGACGGCGCGCGTACGCCGCCCTGCGCGAGTTGCGCGGAGTGGAACGCGCCCCAGCGCCCGTTCCGCATCTACGGGAACAGCTACTACGTCGGCACGCACAGGCTCAGCGCGGTGCTGATCACGTCGGCGCGCGGGCACGTGCTGATCGACGGCGGGCTCCCCGAGTCCGCGCCGCGGATCGAGGCGAACATCCGCGCGCTCGGCTTCCGCATGCGCGACGTGAAGCTGATCCTCAACTCCCACGCGCACTTCGACCACGCGGGCGGCATCGCCGCGCTGCGGCGCCTGTCGGGCGCGGCGGTGGCGGCGAGCGGGCCCAGCGCGCCGGTGCTCGCCCGCGGCGCGTCCGGCGCCGACGATCCGCAGTACGGCCTGGCGCCGCCGTTTCCGCCGGTGCCCGTGGCGCGCGTGGTCGCCGACGGCGACACAGTGCGCGTGGGGCCCATCGCGCTGGTGGCGCACCTCACGCCCGGCCACACGCCGGGGAGCACCACCTGGAGCTGGCGGGCGTGCGAGGGGCGGCGCTGCCTGGAGATGGTGTACGCCGATAGCCAGACGCCGGTCTCGGCCGACGGGTTCCGCTTCACCGCGAGCGCCGCGTGGCCTACGGCGCTGGCCGACTTCGAGCGGGGGATCGCGACGATCGAGCGCCTGCGCTGCGACGTGCTGCTGACGCCGCACCCGGACGCCTCCGCGTGGTGGGACCGCGTGGCCGCCCGCCGCCTCGCCGACCCCGGCGCCTGCCGCCGCTACGCCGCCGCGGCCCGCCGGCAGCTCGCCCGGCGCGTGGCCGACGAGCGGGCGGGGCGGTAGGAGGCGCGCATGGAGCTGATGATCCTCTTCGGGCCGCCCGCGGTGGGAAAGATGGCGGTGGGGATGGAGCTGGAGCGCATCACCGGGATGCGGCTCTTCCACAACCACGTGACCATCGACCCGGTGCTGCGCTTCTTCGAGTTCGGTGATCCCGCCTTTCACCGGCTGGTGAACGAGTTCCGCACGCGCATCTTCGAGGAGGTGGCGGCGAGCGACCTCCCCGGGCTGATCTTCACCTTCGTGTGGGCGCTGGAGGACGCGGGGGACCGCGCGTTCGTCGACCGGAGTTGCGAGATTTTCCGCGCGCGCGGGGCGGGAGTGCACTTCGTGGAACTGGCGGCGAGCCTGAACGAGCGGCTGCGGCGCAACGAGACCGAGCTGCGGCTGGCCGAGAAGCGCCCCAAGCGCGACCTGGAGCGGTCCCGCGCCAACCTGCTCTCGCTGGAGGCGGCGCACCGCCTGAACACCGACGGCGACTTCTTCTATCCCGAGCACTGGCTGCGCATCGACAACACCCACCTCCCGCCCGACGCCGTCGCCCGGCAGATCGTAAAGGCGTTCGGCCTGCCCCTGCGCGATCGATAGGCTGGGAACGGGTCTCACGCAGAGCCGCGGAGCCGCAGAGAAAGCCACGG
>DASYJZ010000550.1:0-10446 GCA_035995965.1 Longimicrobium sp.
CACGCGACGCTGGTGCTGCTGCTCATGTTCGGCTTTCGGCTGAGCGTGCTGATGGCCGGCGAGGGCGACCTGCACACGGCCGACCCGGGGAAGACCGGTGGTGGCGGGGGTGGCGGGGGTGGTGGGGAGCAGGTAAGCTACTACGAAGTTCCCCGACCCCCGCCCCCTCCAATGCAGCCGGAGCCGGACGCGCTGGTGCCCCCCGTGGTTCCGCCGCCTCCCGTTCCCATGCCCCCCGTCGTGCAGCCGCGGCCCGCGGTTCCCGTCGCGGCGCCCGCGCCGGTGGCGGCGGCCGGACCGGGAGCTGGGCAGGGCCCGGCGGCCGGACCGGGCGTTGGACCCGGCTCCGGGGGCGGCAGCGGCGGAGGGAGCGGGGGCGGCAACGGTCCCGGCACGGGCACCGGGACGGGGCCGGGAAGCGGCACCGGTGCCGGTGGGGGCTCGCGCACCACGCTCCCCACCAGCGACCTGATGCTGATCCCCCCCAACCGCCCGCGGGGGATGGCGAGCCGCGACGTGATGCTGCGCCTCTCGGTCAACGAGCGCGGCGACGTCACGGCGGTCGAGGTGCTGACGCCCACGGGGAACCGCGGCTACGACGAGCAGCTCAAGCGCACCGCGCGCGACTGGAAGTTCAACCCCGCGCGCGACGTCGCCACCAACCGCCCCGTGGCCGTCCCCTACGACGTCACCTTCACGATCTGAGGCCGTCCCGATCGACTGTGCATTCCCATCCTTCGGCCCTGCGAAGCCCACCGTGGATACAGCCGAATGTGAGGACGGGCCTCAGAATGACACTGTGGGGGCCCGGGGTTCTCAACAGTTCCTCAGGATGACGTCGTTGGGTCGGTGCGGAATGCACGGCAATTCTCCCAGTTTGGTCTGACCCATCCCCCCACCCACCGGAGGCGAATGCCCCCCACAGCTCCCCCCGAGGCGCCGCTCCGCGCGGCGCCGGCCACTCCGCAGGGCGAGTTCAAGCGCAGCCTGAGCCTTCTCGACGCTACCATGCTGGTGGTGGGGTCGATGATCGGCTCCGGCATCTTCATCGTCTCCGCCGACATCGCGCGGACGATGAACTCGCCGGGGGGGCTGATCGCGGTGTGGGTCGCCACCATGCTCATCACCGTGGCCGGCGCGCTGAGCTACGGCGAGCTGGCGGCGGCCATGCCCCGCGCGGGCGGCCAGTACGTCTTCCTGCGCGAGGGGCTGGGGCATCTCACCGGCTTCCTCTACGGCTGGACGCTCTTCCTGGTGATCCAGACGGGGACCATCGCGGCGGTGGCGGTGGCGTTCGCCAAGTTCCTGGGCGTGTTCGTCCCCGCCGTGAACGACAGGCTGTTCCTGCCGATGGGCAAGGTGCCGGTCCCCGGCGGCTCCATCGAGCTGGGGCTGTCGACGCAGCGGGTGGTGGGGATCGTGATCATCGCGCTGCTCACCTACGTGAACATGCGCGGGCTGCGCGAGGCGAAGTGGATCCAGAACATCTTCACCACCGCCAAGACCGCCGCGCTGCTGGGCCTGGTGCTGCTGGGCCTCACCATCGGCCGCAACCACGACGCCATCACCTCGAACTTCTCGCACTTCTGGGCCGACCTGCCGTCGGGGACCACGCCCACGCCGTTCCTGCACCTGGCCTTCCCGGCGCTGGTGCTGGCCTTCGGCGCGGCGATGGTGGGGTCGCTGTTCAGCGCCGACGCATGGAACAACGTGACCTTCGCCGCCGCCGAGGTGAACCGGCCGCAGCGCAACCTGCCGCTGGCGCTGGCGCTGGGCACCGGCGGCGTCACGCTGCTCTACGTGCTGGCGAACTTCGCCTACCTCTCGGTGCTCAAGCTCTCCGAGATCCAGAACGCGCCGCAGGACCGCGTGGGGACGCTGGCGCTGGAGCACATGTTCGGGCCGGTGGGCAAGTACCTGATGGCGGGCGCGATCCTGATCTCCACCTTCGGCTGCATCAACGGGCTGATCCTGGCGGGTGCGCGCGTCTACTACGCGATGGCGCGCGACGGCGTGTTCTTCGCGCGCGCGGGGCACATCTCGAAGAAGACGAGCGTCCCCGTGTGGGCGCTGGGGGTGCAGGGGGTGTGGACGGCGCTGCTCACGCTCACCGGGAGCTACGGGCAGCTGCTGGACTACGTGATCTTCGCCGCGCTGGTCTTCTACGTGCTGACGATGGTGGCGCTCTTCCGCCTGCGCCGCACGCGCCCGGAGCTGGAGCGCCCCTACAAGGCCTTCGGCTACCCGGTGATCCCGGCGCTCTACATGCTCTCGGCGCTTTCCATCGCGGTGATCCTGCTCCTCGCGAAGCCGAACTACTCGTTCGCGGGGCTGGGGATCGTGCTCCTGGGCATCCCCGTCTACTACCTCTGGCGCGCGTCCCAGAAGTCTGCGCCCGGCTCATAGTGTCCTGACTGCCGTTTCACGCAGAGCCGCAGAGGAAAAGAGAGAACGGCGGGGCACCGTGCCCTGCCGTTCTCTCTCTGTTTCTCCGTGCCTCTGCGTGAAACGGCAGTTACGAAAGCCGGGGAACGCCACTGATTGTCCGCCCCCCGCGTCCCGCGTTACCTTTCATGGAGCAAACCACGACCCCAGCACTGACGGATACATGCGCTCCGACGAGATCCGCGCCGCGTTCCTGGACTACTTCGCCCGCAACGGCCACGAGGTACGCCCCAGCTCGTCTCTGGTCCCGGCCGACGACCCCACGCTGCTCTTCACCAACGCGGGGATGGTCCAGTTCAAGAAGGCCTTCCTGGGGATGGAGGACCTCGGGTTCAGGCGCGCGGCCACCTGCCAGAAGTGCGTCCGCGCCGGCGGCAAGCACAACGACCTGGAGAACGTGGGCTACACCGCGCGGCACCAGACCTTCTTCGAGATGCTGGGGAACTTCTCCTTCGGCGACTACTTCAAGCGCGACGCCATCCGCTTCGGCTGGGAGCTGCTGACGGAGGTCTATGGCATCGCCCCCGAGCGGCTCTGGGTGAGCGTGCACTACACCGACGACGAGGCGGTCGCGCTCTGGCAGGAGATCGCCGGCCTCCCCGAGACGAGGATCTTTAGGCTCGGCGACAAGGACAACTTCTGGCAGATGGCCGACACCGGCCCCTGCGGGCCCTGCAGCGAGATCCACGTCGACCGGCGCCCGGACGGTACCCGCGGCACCGACGTCTCGCGCGAGGAGTTCGAGGAGCTGACCGAGGCGGGGGAGATCCTGGAGATCTGGAACCTGGTCTTCATGCAGTACGACCGCGACGCCGACGGCGAGCTGCATCCGCTCCCGGCGCCGTCCATCGACACCGGGATGGGGCTGGAGCGGCTGACCTCCGTGCTCCAGGACGTCGACTCCAACTACAAGACCGACCTCTTCACCGACATCATCGCCCGCGCGGTGGAGATCGTCGGCGTCCCCTACGTCTACGAGACCGAACAGGGGGTCAGCTACCGCGTGCTGGCCGACCACGCGCGCGCCACCGCCTTCCTGCTGGCCGACGGCGTCTTCCCGTCGAACGAGGGGCGCGGCTACGTGCTGCGCCGCATCCTTCGCCGCGCGGTGCGCCACGCATACCTGCTCGGCCGCCGCGAGCCCACGCTGGTCGGCGTGGTGGAGGCGGTGATCGACCGCATGGGGGTGACGTATCCCGAGCTGCTCGCCAGGCGGCAGTACATCGTCCGCAACACGCGGGCGGAGGAAGAGCGCTTCCTGGCCACGATCGACGCCGGGATGAAGCGTTTCGACGAGATCGCGCCCGTCGGCGGAAGCGGCACCATCCAGGGGAAGGACGCCTTCCGCCTCTACGACACCTTCGGCTTTCCGGTGGACCTCACCGAGCTGATGGCGGCGGAGCGCGGCTACTCCGTGGACCTGGAGGGCTTCGAGGCCGAGCTCGACGCGCAGCGCCGCCGCTCGCGCGAAGACCGCGCCGCCTCCGGCCTCACCGTGGAGGCGGACACCTTCGCGGACGGGTGGGAGCTGGTGGGCGACGCCGCCGGCGCCGAGCAGGAGTTCGCCGCCTACCGGACGACCGGGATCGAGACCGACGTCCTCGCCTACCGGTGGATGGGCGACGGGCGGCTCGCGCTGCAGCTCCGCGAGAACCCGTTCTACGCCGAGAGCGGCGGGCAGATCAGCGACACCGGCCACGTCCACGGCGAGCGCTGGACGATGCGCGTGAACGACGTGCGCAAGGTGAGCGGCCGCGTCGCCGTGCTCGGCCCGGTGGAGGGCGACTTCGAGGCGGGGCACGTACGCGCGCAGGTGGAGGAGCCCACGCGGCGCGACACCGAGCGCAACCACACCGCCACCCACCTGCTGCAGGCGGCGCTCCGCCAGGTGCTGGGGGAGCAGCTCCACCAGATGGGCTCGCTGGTCACGCCGGAGCGGCTGCGCTTCGACTTCAACCACAACGGGCCGATGACGCCGGACGAGATCGCCCGCGTGGAGGCGCTGGTGAACGGCGAGATCTGGCGCAACGACGTGGTGCAGACCCGGGAGATGGGCTTCGAGGAGGCCCGCGGCCTGGGCGCGATGGCGCTTTTCGGCGAGAAGTACGGCGATCGCGTACGCGTCGTCGAGGTCCCCGGCTTCAGCATGGAGCTGTGCGGCGGCACGCACGTGCGCAGCACCGGGCAGATCGGCCTCTTCCGCATCGTCGGCGAGAGCGGCGTGGCGGCGGGCGTCCGGCGCATCGAGGCGGTGACCGGCCCCGGCGCCTTCGAGCGCGTGCGCCGCGACGAGCAGACGCTTCGCGAGGCCGCGGCGCTGCTGAAGACGCGGGAGGAGAACCTGCTGCCGCGGCTGAACCAGCTGGTGGAGCAGAGCCGCGACCTGCAGCGCCAGCTCGAGAAGGTGCGCACGCAGGGCGGCGGCGATGCCATCGCGCGGCTGATCGAGCAGGCGGTGACGGTGGATGGCACCCGCGTGATCGCCTCGCCGGTCGACGCGGCCGGCGCGGACGAGCTGCGCGTGTTCGGCGACGCGCTGCGCGAGCGGCTGGGGAGCGGCGTGGCCGTGGTCGCGGGCACCGGGGACCGGCCGATGCTGCTGGCCGTCGTGACCGATGACATGATCACCCGCGGCGTCCGCGCCGACGCCGTGATCCGCGAGGTCGCGGCGATCGCGGGCGGGAAGGGCGGGGGCAAGCCGCACATGGCGCAGGCCGGCGTCTCCCACCCTGAGCGCATCCCCGACGCCCTGGCGAAGGTGGTGGAGATCGTCCGCCCCATGCTGGCGCGCCCGTGAGCGCGGCCGAGCGCTGGCTGCGCGACCACGTCTCCGGCGCGCCCCCCGCGCTGATGGACGCCATGCTCGGCGCGCTCGCCACCGACGCGGGCGAGGCGGTGCCCGAGGCGCTCGCCGCGGGCGCGCTGAACCTCTACCGGGGCCTGCTGCACGGCTCCGGCGGGCGCGAGGACGCCCTCCCGCTGCTGGCGGCGGACGCGCTGCTCACGCACGCCGTGCAGGCCCAGGCCGAGCTCGACCCCGACGCCGTGGACGAGTTCACCCGCCGCTGGGGCGCCGCCGGCGCGCTCGCGCTCCTCTCCACCGACGCGCCGCGGGCCTGACGGTGACTGCTTCGCCGCTCCGCGCCCGCGCCGGCTCTCCTGCCCGCGCGGGCGTTTGCGTCAGGGGAGGATGGGGATGACGTCCGCCTCCGGCGTTCCCGGCGGGGATCGGCGGCTGCGCGCCTTCGTGGACGACGTGCGGGGGCTGCCGCGCGCGGCCTGGGTGGTGTACGCGGGGACGTTCATCAACCGGTTCGGCGGCTTCGTCGTCACCTTCCTGATCCTGATCCTGGTCAAGCGCGGGTTCACCCCGGCGCAGGCGGGCCTGGCGGCGTCCGCGTACGGCTTCGGCGCGCTGGGGGCGGCGGCGCTCGGCGGCTGGCTGGCGGACACCCTGGGCCGACGGCGCACCATCGCGCTGTCGATGTTCCTCTCCGCCGCCTGCATGCTCGCGCTCTGGCGCGTGCACGGGCTCGCCGCGACGGTGGCGCTCACCGCGGCGACCGGGGTCGCCGCGGAGCTCTACCGCCCCTCCGCCGCCGCGCTCCTGGCCGACGTCACCCCCGTCGGCCGGCGCGTGGGGACGTACGCGCTCTACCGCACCGCGATCAACGCCGGCTTCGCGCTGGGCCCGGCCATGGCCGGCTTCTTCATCGAGCGCTCCATCGCCGTCGTCTTCATCGCCGACGCGGTGACCTCGGTGCTGTACGGCCTGCTCGTGCTCGCCGCCATCCCCCGGTCGCTGGACGCCGCGCACCGCACCCGGGTGGACGCGGCCGCACGGCCGCGCGGCCCGTCGGCGCTGCGGCTGATCGCGGCCGACGGCGGGCTGCTGGTGGTGCTCGCCACGGGGCTGGTGGTGAGCTTCGTCCACCACCAGGACATGGCGTCGTTCCCGCTGGAGGTGCGCGGGCGGGGGATGGCGGCGGAGCAGTTCGGGATGCTGATCTCGCTGAACGGCCTCACCTGCATGCTGCTGGAGCTGCCGATCGCGGCGGTCACCTCGCGGCTCAGGGCGTGGATCCCCATGGCCGTGGGGGCGGCGCTCACCGGGCTGGGGATGGCCGCGATCCTGGCCGCGCCGAGCCTCCCCGCGCTGGCGGCGTGCGTGCTGGTATGGACGCTGGGGGAGATCTGCTACTGGCCGGTGGCGAGCGCATTCGTCGCCGACCTGGCGCCGCGCGGGCTGCAGGGCCGCTACCAGGCCGCCTTCGGCCTCACCAACGCGGCGGGGCTGATGCTGGCTCCGGCGCTCGGCCCCGCGCTCTTCGCGGCGAGCCGCGGTGGGCTGTGGGCGCTGTGCGGCGTGCTCGGCTCCGCCGCGTCGGTGACCTTTGTCCTTCTCGGCCGCGCCCGCCACGTCCGTAGCGTCGAAGCGGAGCTCGCGTCCGTGGCCGTCATGGTGGACTGAAGAAGAAAGAGGTCTCACTCACACCGATCCCCCGATTAACAACCAGGGCGTCATCCTGAGGCCGACCACGTCTCATCCTTCTATCCGGCAAATATTTGGCAGGCAGAAGGATCTATAGCCGGCTCATCAAAACACTTCAGGAAGGCACGGCTGATCAGGGAATCTGGTGGAAGAACTCCGCGATGCGCTCGATCCCCGTCGGGAGCGCGTCGGGCGGGGCGACCCAGGAAAGGCGGAGCCACCCCTCGCCCGCGGCGCCGAACGCGATCCCGGGGACGGTGACCACGCGGTGCTCGTCCAGCAGCCGTTCCGCGGCGGCGAGCGAGTCGGCCGCGAGGGCGGCGGGGAGGCGGACGAAGCAGTAGAAGGCGCCTTCCACCGGCGCGTGCTCGATCCCGTGCCGCTCGAGCGATTCCATCAGCAGCGCGCGCTGCCGGGCGTAGAGCGGCCGGTGTGCCGACAGAGTCTCGGGACGGCGGAAGATCTCCAGCGCGACGTGGTTCGACAGCGTGCTCGCCGCGGTGTTGACGAGCTGGTGCACCTTGATCGCCTCGCCGACGACGTTCGCATCTCCCATCAGCCAGCCCAGCCTGAGCCCCGTCAGGGCGTTGCTCTTCGACAGCGACCCGGCGACGAGCGCGTGCGGATGATAGGCCGCGATCGAGGCCGGGCGCTCGTCCGCGTAGTACAGCTCCCGGTAGACCTCGTCCGACAGCACGTAGACGGGCTCCTGGCGCGCGGCCAGCCCCGCCGCGAGCGCCCGCAGCTCGTCCGCGGGCCAGACGCGGGCCGTGGGATTTCCCGGCGAGTTGATGACGATCATCCGCGTGTCCGGCCCCAGCGCCGCCAGGAGCCGCCCGGCGCGGGGCCGGAAGCCGTCCGCGCCGTCGAGCGCGACGGCGCGGTGGCGGATGCCCTCGAGCGCGCAGAGCTTGGGGTACGCGAGGTAGCACGGCTCGACGATCAGCACCTCGTCGCGCGCCGGGTCGAGCACCGTCTTGAGCGCCAGGTACAGCGCCTCCTCCGACCCGATCGTTACGCAGACGTTCGCCGCCGCGCCGAGCCCCGGATACGCGTGGTAGCGGGCGATGGCGTCGCGCAGCTCGGGGAGCCCCGCGTTGGGCGTGTACGGCAGCCCCTCGCGCCGGACGACCTCGAGCGCCGCCTCGAACGGCGCGACGTCGGGCCGCAGCGTCGGCTCGCCCAGCCCCAGGTCGATGTCCCCCTCGCGCTTGCGTGCGTTGATCGCGCGGATCAGCGAGGGGGCAATGCCGGCCAGGCGCGGGTTCATACGGGGGAGGCAATGGGATCGACCATCAATGTCGTTGATGTCCGCGAAGGCGGGACTGCGTGCCGTTGTAGCCGCGAGTTCACTCGCATATCCCCACGGAACGATCCGAGGGTCCGCACCGAATTTCCGGCCTACTCCGCCTGGAAGAACCGGGCGAGCGCGCGGTAGCAGAACTCCAGCGACTCCACCGAGCACCACTCGTTCGCCTGGTGCGCCTGCGACGTCTCGCCAGGCCCGAAGTTCACCGCGGCGATGCCGTTGGAGGTGAAGCGGGCCACGTCCGTCCACGCCTGCTTGGGCCGCACGTCGAGCTTCTCTCGCGCCAGCCATTCGCGGATCACCGGGTGGTCCAGGTGCACGTCGCCGGAGGGGGCGCAGTCGGCGATCTCGATCTCCCCCAGGTCGCCGACGATGGCGCGCAGCTCGGCCTCCGCCGCTTCGGCGGTGTTCCCGGGGGCGAAGCGCACGTTCACGTTCAGCGCCAGCGCCTCGGGGACGACGTTCTTCGAGTTGTCCGTAATCGCCTGCGTGACCACGAACACCTCGTAGAAGGTCAGCTCGCCGAACGCCACCGCGCGCCGCTCCAGCGTGGCAAACCGCTCCAGCAATGGAAGGGCTCGGTAGACGGCGTTCTCGCCCTGCCACGGCCGGGCGCTGTGGGCGCGCGTCCCGCGGACGGTGACGGTGGCGTGCATCGTCCCCATGCACCCCGGCTGGAGCCCCATGTCGGTGGGCTCCAGGATGAAGGCGAAATCCAGCGGCGGCAGCACCCCGCTCTCCAGCACCGGCTGCAGTCCGTTCTCCTCCGACGGTCCCTCCTCCGCGTCGTAGAAGATCCACACCGGCCGCACCCCCTTCAGCGCACGCCAGCGCTCCAGCAGTGCCAGCATCACCGCCACGCCCGCCTTCATGTCGCTCGCGCCGCAGCCGTAGACCCGCCCGTCGCGCACCGCGTAGTCCTGGTTTTCCGCGCACTTCACCGTGTCCAGGTGCCCCACCAGCGCGACCGCGGGGAGCGACTTCCGCTCGTCCGAGGCGTGGCACGGGTCGCAGACCACCGAGTTGCCGATGCGCGTGACGGCGTCGGCGCCCGCGGCGCCCGTGCAGCGGTGCTGCACCCAGGTGGCGATCTCGGCCTCGTGCCTGGTCTCGCTGGGAATGCGGGCGAGCTCGAGCGTGAGCCCCGCCAGCTCGTCGCGGAGCGCGGCGCTGGAGATGTCGGTCGATGCGGCGTCGCTCATCACACCTGCACGTTGAAGGTGCGCAGCACGTCGTTCAGCGACGTCTTGCGGTCGGTGGACTCCTTGCGCTTGCCGATCAGCAGCGCGCAGGGCACGTGGAAGGTCCCCGCCGGGAACTCCTTGGGCAGCGTCCCCGGGATCACCACCGAGCGGGCGGGGACGCGTCCCTTCGTGATCACCGGCTCGCTCCCGGTCACGTCGACGATAGGGGTGGACGCGGTCAGGACGGTGTTCGCCCCCAGCACCGCCTCTTCCTCCACGATCACCCCTTCGACCACAATGGAGCGCGAGCCGACGAAGCAGCCGTCCTCCACGATGACGGGGGTGGCGCCGGGGGGCTCCAGCACGCCGCCGATCCCCACGCCGCCGGAGAGGTGCACGTTGCGGCCGATCTGCGCGCAGGAGCCCACGGTGGCCCAGGTGTCCACCATCGTCCCCGCGCCGACGTACGCGCCGATGTTCACGTAGCCGGGCATCAGCACGCACCCCGGCTCCAGGAACGAGCCGTGGCGCGCGACGCCCGGCGGGACCACGCGGATCCCCTGCGCCGCCAGCTCGCGCTTGACGGGCACCTTGTCGTAGAAGCTGAGTCCCCCCGCCTCCATCGGCTCCAGCGGGCGCATGGCGAAGTAGAGGAGGATGGCTTCCTTCACCCACGCGTTCACCCGCCAGGCGCCGTCCACCTTCTCGGCCACGCGCAGCTCGCCGCGGTCGAGGAGGTTCACGACAGTCTCCACCGCCTCCATGGTCTCGTGCCGCGTCAGCCGCTCGCGGTCGCGATACGCCTCCGAGATGGCGCGCTCCAGCTCCGCCCGGTCCATCCTCGTCCCCCGTCCCTGGTTCACCTCGCGCAGGGCGCGGAACGTAGCCCGCGCGCGCGGACGCGACAAGCCGACGCGGCGGGTGGATGAACGACGGCGGGAGCGGTAGATTCCCGCGCCCGCGCCTCCTTTCCCGTGCACCAGAGACGATGCCCCGCACGCGCCTTCCGCTCGTCC
>DASYJZ010000551.1:0-11867 GCA_035995965.1 Longimicrobium sp.
GCCATTCTCGGGACTAGCGTGGGCGCGTCGAAGCAGTTGCTGCTCCGGGCGCGGAACAGGCTTCGGCAGATGGCGAAGCTGCGCGAGCTGTGGCAGGAATACCCGCCCGCGGTCGTGGTCCGTCCGGAGCCGGCTTCCCGCTGAGACCTGAAGTCCAACCCTGACAGAGAGTGGACGATGAGTCCCTTCCCGTTCGACAACCCCAGTGAGACGCCGTCGCCCGAGTCGGCCTACCAGGTGCACGCGGACGTCCCGAATGGCGCCGAGGCCCCGGGCGACAGCGACGACGACGTGCTGCCGGAGCTTCTCGGGACGCTGCCGGCCCGGGATGCGGCTGCGCTGGTCGCGCGGCTCACGGGCCGCGAGGCCCCGCCGCGTCCGGTACCGCAAGTGAGCGAAGCGGAGGTGCGGGCCACCACGGAGCGCCGCTGGCCCGCGCTTGCCGCGAGGCTGGGCATCCCGGCGGCGACCGAGTTGGCCCGAGAAGACGCGGTCGCGCGGCTGCTGGAGGTGGATTCGGCCGGCACCGTGGAGAGCGCCTCCGCGACCGTGGCACGGACCGCCCGGGCCGCCGTCGACGCCGTCGCCCGCGCCGTCCGCACGCTCGGCGAGTTTCACGCCTACAGGCTGGTCCCGGAAGGCGTGCTGACCGAGGATGCGGGGACGGAGCCGGTGGTGCCCGCCGTGAAGGTGATCCCGCTCCGGGCGTTCTTCACCGACGACGAGGTGGCGACCCGGCTGCCTTGGGCGGGGCCGGACATGCGACTCGTGCGCTACGTGCGCCCCGACCGCCCCGACCTCGCGGACTATTCTGCCAGCCTGCTCGTGCTCGATCCCGGCGCGAAGCCGGAAACCGGGCTGTCGCTCGAGCTCCGTGGGCCGGGCGGGGAACTGGCGCGTGTCGACCTGAGCGTCGACAGTCCGGCGGGCGTCCTTCTCGGCGATCCGCTGCCGGCCGCGTGGGACGCCGAGCTGTATCCACAGATGGTGCTTGCCTGAGGGGACGTATGGATCTCGAACTGCGCGGATTGACCAGGCTCGGAGCGAAGCGCCAGCCGACGCTGGGTGAGATTGCCTACGCCAGCAACGGTGACTTCAAGCACGTGGGCTGGCTCGACAGCACGCAGAAAGCCGCCGACACCCACCGCCACCGGCTCTGGCATGAATACGACGCGGCATTCGGTCACCGCACCGACTATCGCCTCTGGCGGCTCCTGCTGCGCAAATCCTACCCGTCCGAGCACTCGGTGAGATGGGGCGATCCGTACCACTACGCGGAGGCAGGGCTGGAGAGCAGCGACACGACGATCACGTGGGGTACCCTCGCGGTCCTTCCACCCTATCTCGGCGCGCACGGCCACACCACGGAAGAGGAGCGGTCCCGCATGGTCTCGCTGGCGTACAGCGCGGACCGCAGGATGGGGGAGAATCTGCCTCCGATTCCGGGAGGGGAAGCGGGATGCACCCTCCTCAAGATCCTGGCCCGCGCCTCGATCCAGGTCGTCTACTATCACGCCCATGGCCCGGCCAGCCCCGACGCGGTTGCCGCGTACATCGCGACGCTGCAGGAGAACGTCCGCGAGTTCGATCCGAGGTGGAAGCTCTTTAACGCACCTTCGTTCGCGGCGTTCAAGAAGGAGTATGGCATGCGGGTCGTGCTCCCGTTCCATCATACCGAGGCGGCGCTCCAGCTGGTGCAGGTGTTCCTGCGCACCCAGGCGGCGATCCGCACCAGCATCACGCAGATGGACGAGGTTGCGTCCAGGCTCCTGTGGCACGCCTTCGGCTTCGGTTACTCGGCGTGGCGGCTCGCCTGGAGCACGCGCCAGAGTGAGATCAAGTTCAAGGAGAAGAACCCGAGGGGAAGGGGGATCGACCTCGCGAGGCTGCTGAACACCGAGCTCGCCGCGCTGAACCGCACCGTGGGCTCGGCTCGCGAGGCCGAGCAGTATCTCGCGCACGCAGCGCTGGCACACCTTCTCCTGCGAGTGCTCCCAGATTCCCTCGCGGAAGGCCCGTACAAGAAGACGATCGACATCCTGGTGTACCCCATCCGCCAGGCCGGTTTCGAGGTTGACGAGAGGTTCGACCACAGGAAACGCGCGCACCCGCGCGCGATGACGGACGCGGAGCCCGCGCTGCGCGATCCGCTGCTGATGCCTGCGGAGAGCGGGCCCGTCTCCGACAACGGGAGGCTAACTCCAGCCGAGCTGCGCGAATGCGAAGACCAGGGGACCGATGAGCGGTGGCGAGTCGTGCTGAGCCGGTTGGGCGACGAGCGGCGCCCGCTCGACGCAGTGGTTTACGCCGCCCGCGACGGAAGGCTCCGTTCCAGCGACCCGCGGGACCGCAGCGTGATCGCGAGCGCGTTCGAGCTGTACCTGCACTACGGCCGGATCATCCGGGCGAGCGAGCTCCTACATTTCTTCACTCCCACCGTCACGCAGGTGAGCTCGTTCGCGCACTCCGTCATACGCGCACTGCAGATCATGCCCTACGGGCTCGACCTCCCGAGCGCGGAGCGCTGGCAGCGGCTGCTGCGAAAGGCGTGGAGCGAGCTCCCGGTCGAACCAAGGCTCACGACCAACCTGCTCGTTCACCAAGTGCTGCTGGGGAGGACGCTCGAGATCGTGCGCGCGGCCGGGCCCGAGGGCGCGCACAAGTTCGCGCGCAAGTACTACGATCTGCTCGACGATGATCAGGTGCGCGCGGTTTTTTCGACGGACCGTCAGGTGTTGAAGCGTGGGCCGGGCGTCGTAACCGCCTCAACCATGAACACGTTCCTGAAGACGTTCCCCCACGATTCGCTGCATCGCCCCGTCTGCGTGTCGCTCGTGCCGATGGCCGGGGAGCGCTGGAGCGTGATCGTCGCTGGGGCGCCCTCCGCGTTCGAGCACGAGATCATGGCCGACCTCGACCTCTTCGGCCACGCGGCGATGCTTCTCAGGACCGCGGGCTCGTGGCACGTCTCCGACCCGGCCACTGGGGCGCGCCTTCCCGTTCCGTGGGGGAAGGCGTTCACGCGGCTGGCGCGCCGGATCCTCGATGCCGCGCCGGGTGAACCCGGAGAGCCGCTGGATTCTCCTCGCGGTCGACCCGCACCTTGCCGGTCTTCCGTGGCAGGACCTCTTCCGGCGCGTGGACGAGCGGGAGACCATCGTCTCGCTGGTCCCGAACTTCGGCTGGATTACGGGGAGCTACCATCGCGCGTGGCAATCCAGCAGCGACGGACTAGCGCTCGTGATGAGCGACGAAGACGAAGACCTCCGGCCTCTCGCCGAGCGCATTCGGCAAGATCGTCCCGGCATCTCGGCCCAGTTCGGCTCGGCGGCGATCGTGCTCGGCCACGGAGTGTGGAAGGAGGACGTTCCCTCCGTCCGCATCGGGCGCAGCGCGCTTACGCTCGAAGAGTGGATGCGTGCGGTCGACCGCCGCGTGTGCGTCGTCCACTCGTGCTACGGCGGCCGTGCCGATCACCGCTTCCTCGGCGACATCGGCCAGCTCCCCGGACTCGCGCTGGCACTCGGCTGCCGGCTCTTCATCGCGCCCGTCGCCGAAGTCCCGCTGGCTGCAGCGACCGCCCTTCACGACCATCTGGTCCGCGCCAACGGACCGCGCGAGATCGGGTTGCGCTACTTGGAGGCGATCCGCGAGCATCCCGCGGTGGCGCTGTACAACCTGTACGGATTCGGCAACGAGCGGACGCACGGGCATTTTGCCGGGGCGGAAGGGTACGTGCCCGACTACGGCACCCGCCCCGCGGTGGCCGCCGCCTGACCTCGCTTGCGCGGGGAGATTCCAGCCACGCATGCCACGAACGCGCCTCGGGGGGGGATGCGAGAACACTCGGCGACAGAGGCGCGCCACCCGGCGCGGGACGGTCGGATTTCACCGGCGACCCCCTGACCCCATTCAGATCAAAAGTCACTGAATTCCGGCAAGATGTTGCGAAACCTAGATGTTCCGGAAGCGCCAGCCGGAGTTTTTGGGCGAAATTACCGGACTTCGCTGGAAGATGTAGCCCAGAATATAGCCCAGTGCGGCAGCCGGAAACCTCAACACTCTCTCCGCTCGTCCACGAGGCTTACCAAGGGTTGCCCACCAACGTACGCCCCCGATAGCGACGAGTGAAAGTTGAATTTGGACGTACATCCGACGGAACTCTATCTCTAACCTCCTGTCCCGTATCCAGCAGGCGCAACCATACGAAGGTAGTAACTACAGAGCCTCCGCCGGAAATCCCTGCGAAGATCCGCCTTGTTCGTCATTCCGCCGGTATTCATCACGAACGGCACTCAGCCGCGCCGGCCGAGGCGCCTGGTGGCTTGCGTAGATGCTCTCCAGCGAGCGCATCAGATCCAGCGCGGCGGCGCTGCGCGCGCCCGGCTCAATTGCGGCAAGGACCTTCAGGAGAAGGCCCAAGGTCAACGTAATCGTTCGAGGAGCTTGCCGAGGCGATGGAAACGCTCCGCACGGCACGCAGGAGAGCCTAAAAACGCTCCTTGACACCCGGCGTTGACACCACCGCTTTCCAGCCGGGAGCCAGCACAGACGTAAGGTAGCGCGATGTAAGCTTTTATACCAACTTGCCGAGAAGAGTTTTGGAATCGCGTCGACTTTCTCGTTGATGCGAGCCCCAGATGCGTGATCCAATCCAGAACTACCTTCGGCGAGATGGTATTACACGGCGCGCTGACACTTCCCGGCCGCCTCACCGCAACAACTACACGAAGTCCGCCTTCGCGGACTACCGGCCGCAGTGCGGCTGGAATACCGGGCACGCAACGCACGCAACAGGCTTTCGGCCGGCCGGGTACTCTCGAGCCTGTTGACAGCGCGTGAATCTACTGCCGGTGGCGGCGACGGCCGCCGCAGGTTCCGCGCAGGCGCTTCGCGGCGGCGGCCTCGGGGAAGAGCTGGTGCGCGCGGTCGGCGGCGGCGCGGCGCACCGCGCAGGGGGCGGAGCTGCGCGCCAGCTTGAGCTGGATGCGGTAGTTCCCCGGGTCCAGCCGCGCCGCCCGCTGCACCTCCGACACCCGGTCCGCCGACGCGTACACGCCCATCGCCATGAGCTGCGCCGCGCTCTTCAGCGTGAAGGCGCCGAACACCGCCACCGCGAGCAGCATCCCCAGCGCGCGCAGGGGGACGGGGACGGGCACCTCCCAGCGCCCCGGCTCGTCCGCCGAGAGCACGCCCAGCGCGGCCCAGATCAGCAGCGAAGGCAGGCCGAGGAGCAGGACCGCGTCGAACGCGCCGACCACCAGCGCGCCCGCGACCATCGCGGCGAGCGCGAGCGCCGCCAGCCCCTCGTCGGCGTCGCGGGCGGCGCGCATGCGGTGCAGCGCGGCGACACCGAGCCCTGCGAACGCGAGCAGCAGCATCAACCCCGCGGCGATCCCGCGTTCGGCGAAGAACGCGACCCAGTCGCTGCTCGGCCACGGGTTCGAGGTGACGCCGGAGTCGGCGTCGCTCATCGACGGGTCGCTCGCCCGGGCATAGCGAGGGTAGTGCACGGGCCAGTTCCCCGGCCCCACGCCCAGCAGTGGGTGCGCGGCGGCCATCTTCGCCGTGTTCTTCCACTGCAGCAGGCGTCCGCGGCCGCTTCCCTCCTTCGCGTTCACCAGGCCGGCCGCGGTCTCGGCGTACGGGTTGTCGCTGGTCCAGTGCAGCGTGTTGGGGAGCACGATCACCGCCGCCGCCCCGCCCGCCGCCGACGCGAGCAGGAGCAGGAGCCGCATCCAGTGGCGCACGCTGCGGCGCGCGGTGGGCACCAGCAGCCAGCCGACCAGGAAGACGGCGAGTACCGCCGCCACCCCCAGCCACGCCGCGCGCGAGCGCGTGAGCACCAGGGCCCCCGCGACCGCCGCGACGCCGACGGCGCCGAGCAGCGTCCCCAGCAACCGGTAGGCGCGCAGTGCGCAGAGGAAGAGCACGGGGAGGCCGAAGGCGCAGAGGTGCGCCACGAAGTTGCGGTTCCCCAGCGTGCCGCCGGGGGCGCGGTTGAGCGAGAAGAAGTCCGTGCGCGCGCCGTACGTCTGCGCCAGCGACATCCCGGCGCCGACCACCACCGCGGCCGCGATCGCCGCCAGCAGCGGCCGCGCCAGGCCCGCACGGCCAACGGAGCGGGCGCACCAGAACACCGCGATGCCCGACGCGCTCACGGCGAACGCCCGCACCCCCACCCACGGGTTCTGCGCCAGCGCCGCGGACGCGGCCGAGAGCACCAGGAAGCCGCCGAGCAGCAGGTCCACGCGCCCGACTTGCGCCCGCCGCGCGGCGCCCAGGCAGAGCACCACCGCCAGCAGCGCCGCGAGGTGGAGCACCAGCTCCTTCGGGACGAAGAAGCGGTCGAGCTCGAAAACCTTGTACATCGCCGCCGCCAGCACTGCTAGGACGCACGCGATTTGGAGCACGCGCAACGCCAGCCGCTGCGCCGGCGAGGCGTCGACAGGGCGGCCGTGCTCGTCGGCGCGCGCGAGGCGGCCGAGCGGTGCGTTTCGGGCGGGGTAGGTCGCCATGGGGATGTGGATCGGGAGGCGTTTTGGGGACGATGGAGCGTAGCGCGGGGGCCGGCGTATGTCCAGCCACACGTTCGTGTCGAAGACTGCCTGCACCCGGGGGCGGAGGGCAGTTCAGAACGGGATCCGTCGATGTCCGGTTTAGTGGGAGTTAGTGATGGTTAATGTCGGTTAAGCGGGGACTGCTGCTAACCGACAGTAATACCGATCCCCACGATCAACTGTGCATTCGTGCACGACCCCCAAAGACGTCATCCTGAGGCCGACCTCGTCTCATCCTTCTATCCGGCAAAGACTTGGCAGGCCGAAGGATCTATAGCCGGCCCATCGATACACTCCAGGAACGCACAGCCCCCGCGGAATCCGGTATAACTCTCCCTAGAACGCAACCTCTGTCACCTCCTCCGCCGGTCCTGACGCCGCACAAGCTCGCTGCAGCGCGTCGACTGCTCTTTTGCCGGCTCCTCGCTGAGCAACTCCAGGCGATCCGCGAGCGCGTCGGTGATCACCACCAGGCGCGGGTCCACGCCGTCGTCGGCGTCGCGCTCTGCCTCTTCGCGTTCCTCGGCACCGGGATCGCGCACCCAGATGGCGTCGACGCCGGGGTAGCGCGCGGCGAGGCGGCAGCCCGCCTCGGGACCCATCATGAAGAAGGCCCTGGACAGGGCGGCGGCCAGGACGGCGTTCGGGGCGATCACCGAGACGGAGGCGAGGTCGTGCGCGGGCTGGTATGTCCGCGCACCTGATACGGCGGAGTCGCCCACGGTGGCCGCCGCGCCGGAATCCAGCTGCACGGCCGCGAACACCTCGCCAGGCGCGAACGGATTCTCGAGGGCGACGCTCCAGCGCGGCCCCACCGGCGCGGCGCCCAGCACCGCGAAGCTGCCGCCCAGGTCCACCACCGCGCGGCGGACACCGGCCGCGCGCAATACGTCGCGCGCACGGTCGATCGCGAATCCTTTCGCGATTCCCCCCAGATCCAGCCGCATCCCCCGCCCCGGCAGCCACGTGCGGCGCGTTGCCCGGTCGAAGCGCACCTGCCGCCCGCCGCCGTCCACGCCTCCCGCGCCACCCAACGCAGCGGTGATGGAGAGCGACGACTCCAGCACCTCCGCAGTCCACGGGCTCAGCGCGGTGGCCGAGTCGGTGCCCGCGCGCCGGTTCAACGCGGAGACCTCGCTCCCCGCACGGTCCACAGACATCAGCGAGTCGACGCGCAGCACCGCCGCGCGCGCAGCCTCCATCGCAGCCAGGGCGCGCGCGGTGTCGCCGTCCCACGCGCTCACCTGGAGGATGGCGCCCATCACGGGCCAGGAGCGCACCATCGGCCGCTCGATCGAATCGGCCCCGATCCACCCGGTGGCGGCGCCCTCCGCGGTCCGAGGTGACGGCGACGGCCCGCGGGGCGCGCCGCAGGCGGTCAGCGCGAGCAGGATGGCGGCGATCAATCCCGGTGAGCAGCAAACCCGCATCCCATCTCCCGTTGGCGTGGCCGAACCGCGGACGCGGGTAGTTGAGATTCGCCGAGGGGGGATGTCAAGCGAGGGACCGTTCTGGCGTGGTGGAGGCCGGCCGGGTAGCGTTCGCTCTGTCCCGCCAGCCCCCATACAACCATCCGCACCCCCCGCGACACTCAACGGGTGCCATGAGGACCGAACCCGCCCCCGCCCCCGACCGGGCTCTCGCCGACGCGCTCCTCCTGGACGGAGACGAGCGGGCGTTCCGGGAGCTCTACCAGCGCCACACCCCGCGCCTCTTCCAGGTGGCGCTGCGGGTGGTGGGCGGGTGCGAGCACGATGCCGAAGACGTGGTGCAGGAGACCTGGATCAAGGCGACCGAGAAGCTCGGCACCTTCCGCTGGGAGGCGGCGTTCGGCACCTGGCTCACCGGCATCGGGCTGAACGTGGCGCGGCAGCTCCTGCGCAAGCGGGGGCGTTGGGTGGAGCTCGACGCCGCCCCCGAGCCGTGGCGCCCGCCGCCGCACGACGGCGAGCGCATCGACCTGGAGCGGGCCATCGCGCTCCTCCCGGCCGGCTACCGCACGGTGCTGGTGCTGCACGACGTGGAGGGGTACCGGCACGACGAGATCGGCGAGATGCTGGGCGTCTCGGCCGGCACCTCCAAGAGCCAGCTCTTCAACGCACGAAGGTCGCTCCGGCAGGCGCTGGAGCCCGCGAAAGGAAGGATGCATGAGCCCGCATGAGATGGACGACGCGCTGACGCCGGACGAGCGCGCGCTGTTCGCCGCGCTCCCCCGGGAGCGCAACCCCGGGCGCCTGCTCGAGGAGCGCACCCTCCGCGCGCTGCGGGAGCGGGGGCTGGTGCACGCGGCGGGGAAGCCGCGGCGCATCATCCGCTTCCACCCGGGATGGCTCACCGGCGCGGTGGCGGCGGGGCTCGCGCTCTTCCTGGGCGGGCTGGCGACGGGGCAGTACCTGGCGACCCGCAACGTCGGCGAGGTGGTGGCCGCAGTGCAGCAGCACGACCAGCGGCAGGCCGCGCAGCTCGTGCAGCAGACCGGCTCGGCGTACGTGCAGGCGCTCGCCAGCCTGTCGCAGGCGTCGAACACGACCACGGGGACGCAGGGGCAGCAGGGGCGCGAGGTCGCCTCGTCCATGCTGCGCGCCGCGGCCGACGAGGTGGTGCGGATGAACCCGAACGACCCGGTCGCCACCGGCATCCTCGCTGCCTTCGACCGCGCCGGCGCCCGGGAGCGCGCCGCCGCCCGGCCGGACACCGCGGCGAAGCAGAGCGTGGTCTGGTTCTGAAGGGCAGTGCCAAGTTCCAGGTGCCAAGTGCCAAGGCGGCGGCCGAAGGATCTGTAGCCGGAGACTCGACACACCCGGCGTGACATGCCGATCTCAACCGAGAGGAGAACGATAGATGGGAATCGCGAAGAAGGTGGCCTTCACCGCCGCGCTCCTGGCGCTGCCGGGCGCGTCCGCGGGGCAGGCGTGCGGGAGGGACGGCGGCCTCACCGTCCCGGACCTGGGATGGGACGACATCCGCTGCCAGCACTGCAACATCAACATCTCGCGGCGGCACGTGCGCTACGAGTTCGCCACCGAGCCGCGGCTGGCGGGGATCAGCGGCCCCGGCGAGGGGCGGCTGCGCGAGGGCGACGTGCTGGTGGCCGTCGACGGCCACCTGATCACCACCGACGAGGCGGGCGATCGGCTGTCGGCGGTGCGCCGCGGCGACCGCGTGCGGCTCACGGTGCGGCGCGCCGGGCGCACGCAGAACGTGGACGTGGTCGCGGGCGAGCGTTGCCTGGAGCCGCCCGTCCCGCCCATCCCGCCGCAGCCCCCGAGGCCGCCGCGGACTCCCGCGGCGCCCCGCCCCCCGCTCCCCCCTGAGCCGCCGGCGCCACCGCGCGCGTCCGACCTGGGCCCGCTGCCGGCCCACCCGCCGCTGCCGCCGCAGGCACCGCGCGCGCCCCGGCCTCCGCTGCCGCCCACGCCGCCGCTGCCGCCTCTGCCCCCCCCGCCGCCGGAGATCCTCCCCGCGGGGTGGTTCGGGTTCGGGATCAGCTGCGACGACTGCGGCGTCCGCCGCAACGACGACGACGTGTCGATGTACTTCACCGAGCCGCCGGTGGTCGAGAACGTGGAGCCGGGTAGCCCGGCACAGCGTGCGGGGCTGCGCCGGGGCGACCGGCTGACGCACGTCGACGGTCTGGCGCTGACCACGCGCCAGGGCGCGCGGCGCTTCGCGGCCATCCGCCCCGGCCAGGCGGTGACCTGGACGTACCGGCGCGGGAGCGGCGCCTACACCGCGCGGACCACCGCCGTCCGCCGCCCCGACGCGCCGCCCACTCCCCGCACCCCCGCGACGCCGGCGTCGCCACGGGCGGCGCAGCAGGTGCGCTACTCGGGCGCGGTGGGGAGCACCGACGTGGAGGTGCGCGGCGCGCCCGTCACCATCACCCGCGACGAACGCACCGGCGAAACCGTGATCCGCAGCCACGACCTGACCATTCGCCTTCACCCGAACAGGCCGTAGATACCGCGCGAGACCGGGTTGGTCGCCATCCGAGACGGGGTCGCGAGCGCCGGCTATCGATCCTTCGGCCTGCGAAGTTCCTCGTACGCGTCGAGGTGGGAGTGGTCGGCCCCGCCTCAAGATGACGTCACAGAAGTAGCTGCCGTCAGAGCCTTTCGTTGTGACGGCAAAGCGGGCCGGAAGAGACTCTCTCCGGCCCGCTTCCGTACCGGCCCTTCCGCTCGCGTCATTCGCGGGGGAAGCGCTCGTGGTCGGGCGTGTCGGGATCGCGGCTGCCGGGGCGTGCCTCCGGGGCGTCGGCCTGGTTGACCTTGCCCTCGCGCTTGAGGTCGATCCGCTGCTGGTGGGTCATCCTCGGCTTCGCCTCGACCCGCTGCTTGCTCGCGCCGGTGGTCGCGCCGATCTCGCTGGGCCGCTTCCCGTGCTCCCGCGCCTCGCGCGCCGCGGCCCGCCGCTGCTCCTCGTCGCCTTCCATCTTCTTGCCGACCATCGTCTTCCCCTCCTTCGAGCGTTCCGGGCCAGGGGCGCGGGGGGATGTGGCAGGCATCGTACCGCCGTCCGGCCAGCGCGAGGTTTCCCTGCGTCGCTGCGCGGAGCATCTTCCCTCATCGACATCGCTCCTCCCCGCTCTGGACGCCGCGCCGTATGGACCCGACCGCATCCGCCGCCCTGATCCGATCCGCCTGTCCCGACGACGTCCCGGCGCTCGCCGCGCTGGCGACGCACCTGGGCTATCCGACCACGTCCGACGCCATGCGCGAGCGGCTCGGCCGGATCGGGGCGAGGGACGACTACGAGACGTACGTGGCGGAGCGGGACGGGCGGGTGGTGGGATTCGCGGGGGTGATGCACGGGCTCTCGTACGTGTACGATCCGCCGTACGCGCGGCTGCTGTCGCTGGTGGTCGAGCCGGGGGAGCGCGGGAAGGGGACGGGGGCGGCGCTGGTGGCCGCGGCCGAGCGGTGGGCGCGCGAGCGCGGGGCCGGACAGCTGCACCTCACCACGGCGCTGCACCGCGACGGCGCGCACCGGTTCTACGAGCGGCTGGGCTACGAGCGGACGGGCGTGCGGTACGCCAGGAAGCTGGGCTAGCGCGGTTTGCGAATGAGTTCGGAGTCGCCCGCGACTCAGCGCCCTCTCCGGCTCGCCAAGGCTCGCCACCTCTCCCGTACCGGGAGAGGTTGAATTCCCCGGCGCCTGCGCGACCCTCCAACCGGCGGCGCTGGGGCGGTCTTCGCACGGCCGCTCGCAGGCTGCGCCGCCGCCGAGGCCACCCACCCTCGCCCGGTACGGGAGAGGGTTTGCGCTCTCAGGCGCAGGGAGAGGGCGCCACGGCCGCGGACGCGC
>DASYJZ010000552.1:0-6973 GCA_035995965.1 Longimicrobium sp.
GTATCACAGCTTCAATCGTCAAAGGCGACGGTCATGCTTCGGAGTCGAACCCTTTCCAACCCCGGTTTAAGCTGCCCTGTCGTGATCATCCCATACCAATTCGTTCGACACGGGGCCTGTAATTCGGCGCACGCACTTCTCGGGTATGGGTCCCCGCACAATGACCGGACCGCCCGGACCGGAATCGGGCAGCTTGTACAAAGGTGGCTCATTCCACGAGATGGTTTCTAATCCCGTCGCCGGATCTCGCACCACTTCGAGATCATCCACGACTCGCGCCTCCAGCCACGGATGGTGTCCGCACGTGATCTGCGAGTTGTTGTCGATCTTTGCGGAATAAGGGTTGGAACCCGAAACCTTCGCATAGTGCGCCAACTCTCCGACGGTCGAATTCGCAATCGCATATAGAGCCTCGACATAGCCGGCAACTCGGTGCGAAGACCACCTCGGGTTGAAGACGGCAGCGATCTTATCAGTAACCGCCGCCGAGTCACCCATCCACTCCCACGTAACAAGCCACGCACGCATCTCAATCTCTCCCTGAAGATCGTGGGTTTGGTGGCTCAGTCTCCGCGTCCGTGCCGTTCCACGGCCTCGCTGTAGAACCGGTCCCAATCGTCTATCACCACTTCACGCCCCCCGCTCTCGTCGTAGCGGAGGCGAATCTCCTTCGACACGGCAGACGGAAACGGTGAATGGTCGAGGCCGCCACGCTCGACCGCCGGACCTAATAACTCCCACAGAAGCTGATGCGACCTCTCGTCCAGCCGGTAGGTTCCGCAGGTGAGGCACTCCACGCGTTGCTGCTTACTGTGGAACTCCTCCGGCCAGCTATGGCGGGCGAGCGTCCAACAGAACACACACGGTTCGGTTGTCGTCACGGGCATCGCTTCCTACTTAGCTTTGATTAGCGCACAACACGGTAACAGCAATCTGGATACCGCTCCAGCTTCGGACTCTTGTGTCCGCGAACGCCCCAAATCTGTCGGTCCCGCCTCTGTCAGGACCAGTTAATTCCGCCGCGTTCCCGCTTCTGCGATCGCCGAGGCTTCGCGGGCGGACGCGATCGAGCCGTCCGCCGGCACCCAGCCACGCCTCTCCGTCGCGTCGCCGCGGCGATGCCGATCGCCGCGTCAACGGTTCCGGAAAACGAAGCCGCGGCCGGACGCGTAGCGGATGCGGGTCACCTTCGTTTTCCTCTTCTCGCGGCCGGGACGTTTTTCGAGGAGCACGTCCTCGCCGTGGAGCTCGCCGAGGTTGATCGCCCGTTCGCCGGCCCCGTCGGCCGGGCGCGCGACGAGCGGCAGGGCCGGGTCCACGCCCGGACGAATCCGCAGCACGGGGGTGGCGGACTCGGCGTTCCCGTCGAGCTCCATCCGGCTCACGCCGAGCGCGAACGACCGCTGGACGGTGTGCCCCATCGCCAGCGCGCCGTAGAACGCCTCGGCGAAGAGGATGGCGGCCGCGTCGCCGAGGGGCCGGTTCATCCCGATGGCGTAGTCCACCACCGCGCCCAGCACCTCGACGGTGGGAAGCGTGTCGCACCCGTTCACGATCACCACCTCGATCCACTCGCTCAGCGTGCCGAACAGGTTGCCCAGCGCCTCCTTCCCCACCGGGCGCGGCCTGCCGTGCTCGTCGCCCAGGTAGAGGACGCCGTCATCGTCGCCGTGCCCGGCGAAGTGCACGATCTGCGGGTCGTGCCGCAGCAGCGCGTCCTGCAGGTCGCGCGGGCGCGTGGCGAGGTGGGCCACCAGCTCCACCCGGCCGCGCGGGACGCCCCGCCCGATGGCGCGGTCGATGGCGCGCACCTCCTCGTCCAGCCGCGGCGCCGCCCGGTCGCGGAACGGGTCCGACGCCAGGAACAGCACCGTGATCCTGTCTCGCATGCGCGTTCTCCTCGGGTGGCTCGTGGGATGGAGTCGCGACGGCCGATGCCCGCACCTCACCAGGATCCACCTCGCCCCCGCGTCGCCGGCCGGTCCAGGTGAAAGGCCACCTCCAGCGGGAACGAAAGGTCGGCCGCGCCCAGCATGAGGATCTGCGGCTCCTGCGGCTGCACCTGCATCTTGCGCCTCACCCGGCCGCACACGTCGCGGTGCAGGTCGCAGAAGCTGCCGCGGAACGCGCCTCTCCCCCATACCTTCAGCAGGTTGCGGGTGTACACGCCTTCCTCGGCGTGCCGGTGTTCGCTCGCGGCGGCGAGGACCAGCATGCTGGCCCGAATGCCGTCGCCGTCCGATGGCGCGCGCGTGATGCACGACGAGGACGGGGCCGACGCCTGCTTCGCGCTCCTCCACGGACCGCCGCCGGCGGAACGGTAGACGGGCGTGTCCGGGACCGCGTCCGCCTCTGCCTCGTACCAGGCCAGGGCATCGTAGCCATCGCGCATGCTTCCACCGCCGAAGCAGCTCTCGGTGACCACCAGCGCGCGTGTCCCGGGAGCCAGCAGCCTCCAGGAGTCGGCCAGCTCGTCGTCGATCAGGTCGGCGTCGTGCAGGCACCACGTCTCGTCCCACCCGTCCCGCTCGTCACGGTTGACGTCCGGCACGCGCGAGCCGTGGCCGGAGAACGAGACGAACAGCGTCTGGCCGGGCAGCAGCGCGTGGGCGGCGTCGGCGAGCTGGGCGCCGACCGCGGCGCGGGTCGCCTCGGGGCCGCACAGCACGTGGATCGCGCGGTAGCCCGCCTGGAACGCGAGCTCCGCCATCTTCGACGCGGCAGCCTCGCAGAGCGACAGCCGGTCGTTCCCCAGCCTGGCCGGCTGGTTCACGCCGATGTGGATCGAGATGCCGCGAGCCATGAGGCCCTCTCTCTCGTCGAGTCAGGGTGGCGCCGCAGCTGCCGCGGCGGCGCCGGGATCCGCCGTCGCTCAGCCGCCGCCACCCGCGCCCGCGACCAGGCAGGTGTACGGCATCCCGCCCAGGTCGGGGGGCATGGCCACGCACGGGTTGGCGAGCGGCGGGCAGTCGCCCAGGCTGCCCCGGAAGCGCGGCAGCAGGGTGGCCACGGGGCTGTCGAACAGGCCGTAGTAGGCGGCGAAGTGCGGGGGCGTGAAACCGGCCGCGGGCACCGCCTGGCTCTCGACCGGCAGGGGGTCCGGCGGCAGGTCCTGTGCGGTCTCGTGGTACAGGACCACGTTCACGCGGCCGTCGATGGGGAAGAGCGTGCCCAGCGCCTTCTGCGTGCCGCCGCCGCCGATGGGTTCGGAGACCAGCGTCAGCGAGTCGCCCTCCACGTCCGGGATCTCCCACTCCACCCGGTGCGCGATGGGGCGGAACTCGCCCGGGCGCCACTCCCAGCACACCCCCGGCGCCACCCGCGTGATCCCCCCCGCCCCCAGCGTCGCCCGCGCCATCAGCTTCCTCTGGGTGTCGGCACCCAGGAGGTCCGGGTCGACCGGACGCTGGGTGACCTCGCTCAGGTCCACGATGTGGCCGCACAGCGCCAGGTTCGCCTCTTCGCCGACCACCGGCACGACCTGCTGGCCCGAGAGCGACGCCAGCGCGGTGATGCCGGTGGGCGCGCCCCCGGCCACCAGGTATCCGGTGTCGTACCCCAGCGCCGCGACGTGCCGGTCCGCCCCGGCGTGCTCGCCGAACATGCCGGGCATCAGCACGTGCATCCGGCCGGCGGGTCCGCCGTTGGCGGGCTCGGGGACGAACAGGCACAGCCCCGAGAACGTGATCCGAAGGGTGAAGGCCATGGTGTTTGCCGCCGTGTCTGAGGGGGTAGGTTCGGTCCGCGGCCCGCCGCGGGCCCCGGCCGCGATCCGGGTGCGGCAGATTGGTGGGACGTGCGGCCGGGGATTCCCACCAGGGCGCCCGCCACGGCGCCTTCGCTTCGCAAAAACGGCCCGGTTTTCGCCGCGGCGGGTTGATCCGCCGGGGAGGGCCGCGTACGTTCACGCACGTTCCCCTCACGGCGCTCCTCCATCCTCCCGTGCTGGATGCCTGACCGGCTGAACCCCGAGGGGCTGTTCCTGGAGAACCTTGGCTGGATCGACAAGGTCGCCTCCATCGCCTGCAGCAAGCGCGGCGTGTGGGGCACCGAGGCCGAGGACTTCGCCGCATGGGTGCGGATGAAGCTGGTGGAGGACGAATATGCCGTGCTGCGCGCGTTCCGGGGAGACTCCGAGCTGAAGACGTACCTCGCTTCCGTGGTGGCCCGGTACTTCGTCTCCTACGTCCGCACGCTCCGGGGCCGGTGGCGCCCGTCCGCCGCCGCGGAGCGGCTCGGCGCGCCCGCCACGGAGCTGGAGCTGCTGGTGCGCCGCGAGGGGTACACGGTGGAGCAGGCGGGCGAGAAGCTGCGCACGGCGGGGCGTACCACGCACTCCGACGCCGAGCTCGCGCGACTGCTGGCCCGCCTCCCCCCCCGCGGCCCGCTGCGGCCGGTGGAGGTGGAGGCGACGCTGGTGCTGGACGCCACGCCCGGCGCTTCACGCGCCGACGAACGGGTGGCCGCGGCCGAAGCGGAGGCGCTGCACGGGGAGATGATGGCCGTGCTGGGCCGGGCCATGGGCGAGCTGGAGCCCGAGGAGCAGCTGATCGTGCGGCTGCACTTCGCCGAGGGGCTCAGCCTGGCCGACGTTGCCCGGGCGCTGCACCTGGAGCAGAAGCCGCTGTACCGGCGCGTGGAGCGGCTGCGTGTACGCCTTCGCGCGCTTTTGGAAAGCGCGGGGCTGGCGGGAGACGACGTGCGGGGACTCCTGCTCGAGTTCGAGGCATCGTGATGGGTGGAGAAAGAGAGCATCGCCGCCCGACCAACGAGTGGGGATGGACTGGGCCCAGGGCAGGAGGTGGCTGGTGAACGACCCCTGGAACGAAGACGAGCGCTTGGCCGCCTTCGTGGACGGCCGGCTGGGCGAGCGCGAGCGGGCGGAGATGCTGGCGCACCTGACCGCCGACGACGACGCCTTCGAGGTGTTCGCCGGCCTCGCGGCCATCCTGCGCCGGGCGGAGGTGGAGGACGCCGGCGCCGGTGCGCCGGTGGACGAGGGCGGGGCGTCGGTGCCGGCGGGGGCGGGCGAGCCGGTGCACGAAGGCGTGATCTCGCTGGAAGAGAGGGCCCGGGCGCGGGCGGATCGCCTGGAGCGCGGCGAGGCCGGCCGGCGCGCGAAGCAGCGCGTGTCCCCGCTGGGGTGGACGGCGCTCGCGGCGGTGCTCGCGGGCGTCGCGGTCGTCACCGGCCCGGCGCTGCGGGCGCGGACCTCGGCCGCGGGTGAGCCCGTGCGCGTGGCCGCGCGCCTGGAGCACGCGGCCGAGGGGCTGCCCCCGGGGTGGCCCCTGCCCTGGTCCTCCCCGCGCGGCGACGGTGCGACCGCGGGAGGCTCACCGGAGGAGCGGGCCGCACGGGCGGCGCGTGCCGGTGCGCTGCTGGTGGACCTGTCGGTGGCGGTGCAGGCGAGGGATGCCGAGCGAACGCGGCTGCTCGCCGGGCAGATCGCCAGCCGGTTCGACCGGCACGCTGGCCGCGGCGGCGCGCTGCGGAAGATCGCCGACGGAGCCGGGTCGCCGCCGGCCGCGCTGCAGCCGCTGCTGGTCCAGGCCACGCACCGGATCGCGAAGCGGGGAGACCGCGACGCGCTGCAGGTGGGCGCCTGGGTCGAGGCCGCGCGCCTCGCCGCGGCCACGCACGACGCCGCGTTCTTCCGCGACAACCAGACGCAACGGATCCTGTGGCATGCGGCGCGGCTCACCGCATCGGCCCCGTCCGCTCGCGCGGCCTTGCAGCGGGTCCGCCTCCTGCTCCCCGGCGCGGGGCCGCCACGGTGGGAGGAGCTCGCCGCCGCGCTCGAGGCGTTGGCCGGTGAGATCGCTAGCGGCTGAATCGACCGGGCTGGCTCCGCGGCTCCGGGCCTGAACCTTCCACGAAGCCCGAGCCTGGCTCCCTTCGCGCTCAGCTCCCGATGTAGCGGAAGCCCGCCCACGCCGCAGGAGAGCGGAGCGTGGGATGCGCCGAGCGCAGCAGGTGCACCTGTGCCTCACGCAGCGCGGCCGTGGGGTCGCGCGAGTCGCTGTAGGCGCGGTGGAACGCCAGCATGAACGGCTGCGTCAGCCGGTCGTCCACCTGCCAAAGGCTTCCCACCACCCCGCCCGCGCCCGCCGCCAGCAGCGCCCCCGACAACCCCGCGAACCCGCCCGAGCGTCCCTCGCGCGAGCGCAGCGTGCTGCAGGCGGCCAGCACCACCAGCCGCACGCCCCGAAGCTGGAGCGAGTTCACCGCTTCGGCGGAGAGGCGCCCGATCGTGTCGGCGCCGGCCAGCACCAGCGCCGACCGCTCCGGCCGCGCGTCGTCGAACACGGCGTGGCCGGCGTAGTGGATGAGACTGGCGCCCGGCGCGTGCGCGGTGAACGCGTCGCGCGTGGCGCTGGAGCCGTCGAGCACCACGCTCGACGGATACAGCGCGCGGAGCGAGTCCACCTCCGCCTGGGCGCCCTGGAGCCTGTCCAGCGTGGGGTAATGCGCGGGGTCGAAGGCGGGGTCCGCCACCAGCAGCGCCGGGCGCGCGGCTCCATCCGCCGCGGGCGCGGGACGGACCGCGTCGGCGAGGGTGGCGGCGAAACGCAGCGGGTGGTCCTCCACGAGGTAGCGGCCTCGATCACGGTCGAGCAGCGCGGGGAACGGCACGCCGGCCACCTCGCCGTCGGCCAGGATCAAGAGCGGCGTTTCGGATGCACCCAGGCGGCCTCGCACCGGCCGGATCAGCAGGTCGTACAGGCGCTGCAGGTCCGGCGAGGAGGATGCCGCCCGCGCGGGCGACTCCAGCGCCGCAAGCACGCGTTCGATCCTCCGCAGGAAGTCACCTCGGTCCACCGTGCGGCGCAGCAGGCGCACGTCGTCTCCGCGGACGGTCCACGTGAGCAGCGTGTCGCCGATGAGCGCGTACTCCACGGCGACCTGCCCGGGCGGCGCCACCGGCCGGACCGAGGCCATGGAGATGGCGCGGTCGGCCCCGGGTGCGAACGAG